>JAGQOG010000135.1 GCA_020427695.1 Phycisphaerales bacterium | reverse complement strand
TCGCTCGGCCGTCCATGGCCTCGCTCACCTCGTCGCGGCGACGGCTCCACCGTCCGTGGTTCCGCCGAGTCGCCGCGACGTCGCGAACAGGACTCCCCCGGCCTCGACTCGAGACCGACCCGCTTCGGTGAGCCTGGGACGTTACTCATGCGCTCCGGGCGCACACGTGTCGGCTTCGAACGGCTCCACCGGCGCCATGGGATCCGCATCGCACATCCTGCCACTGACGGCGGCGAGATCTCGCCGGCACCATCGAGCTTGTCGGGCACGGGCCACGCACTGGCGTTCCAGTCCCGCTCGCAGGCTTTGGCGGTGAGTCGGACTCACGCCGCGGACTGCGGCCGGTACGGAATCGACCCGTGCGCGTCCACTGCGCCGATCTGATCTCCCAGGCATCAGTAAGTGTGTCGGTCTCGGTCCGGGCCCCGGGAGCCCTGTTCGCGACGTCGCGGCGACTCGGCGGAACCACGGACGGTGGAGCCGTCGCCGCGTCGAGGTGAGCGAGGCCAAGGACGGCCGAGCGAACCGTTCGCGAACAGGGCTCCCGGGGCCCGGACCGAGGCCGACAAAGCGCACCCACTCCCCGGGGCTCGGACCGAGGCCGACAAAGCGCACCCGCTCGCGAGGCCGACAGAGACTTTCCCGATCCGCGCGCCGCCAATACCTCCCGGTGAATAGGCTCCCCTGAACAGGACCGGCCGACTCTTGCCGATCGTGGCAAGCCGTTGGCTAGGAAAGGATTGCCACGTGGAGAAGCATCAAGGGGGCGGAAAGGTCCACCGATACCCGGAGGGAGAGAGACCGACCCGACGGGCGGAGTGCGTCCGGTGACGCGCGAGGAGCGGAACGTACTGCTCTTCGTGGCGGCCGGGGTGCTGCTCGGCTCGTGGCCGTGGCCGCGTGCGACCGCTCCGCCGATGGAGGCGGAGGCGGAGAGCGCCGAGGTGGCGGAGGTCGTGCCTCTCTTCCCGATCGACCTGAATCGGGCCACGCCGAAGCTGCTCGAGGAGTTGCCCGGCATCGGCGCCGCGAAGCCGAAGGCCATCGCGGAGCTGCGGGATTCGCGGGGCGGCTTCCGTCGCGTCGAGGAGCTCGCAGACGTGAAGGGGATCGGACCTCGGACCGTGGAACGGCTCCGGGGATTCGTCACGCTCGAAACCGTCGGGGCCGGCGGGACACACGGGGAGACGCATCCGAGTGGCGAACGAGAGGCTGGAAGCACTGCTCCTCGAACACGAGGTGCTGAGCAAGGAACAGCTCGAGCAGGCGAAGAAGCAGCAGAAGTCGAGCGGCAATCCGCTGGACACCTGCCTCGTGTCGGTGGGCGCCCTTTCCGAGGGCGATCTGCTGACGGTGCTTTCGCGCATCTACGACATGCCGGCCGTCGACCTCGCGAACTTCGACGTGGACAAGAGCTCGGTCGATCTCCTCCCGGGCGACGTGGCGATGAAGTTCATGGCGATTCCCATCCGCAAGGTGGGGCGCACGCTGACGCTCGCCATGGCCGACCCGCTGAACCTCTACGCGATCGATGACATCAAGTTCATCGTGGGCCTGGAGGTCCAGCCGGTCGTCGCGGCCGAGAGCGCCGTGAAGAAGACGATCGACCGCTTCTACGGCACCGTGAACGCGCTGAACGACATCATGCGCGACATGGAAGACGGCGCCGACGTCGAGGTGGTCGAGGGCGACGAGGACGACGGCGACCTGATGGGCGTCGAGAACGACGCGCCCGTCATCAAGTACGTCAACTCGCTGCTCGCCGAGGCCGTCACGCGGCGCGCCTCCGACATCCATATCGAGCCGTTCGAGAAGCACATCCGCGTGCGTCTCCGCCAGGACGGCGTGCTCCACGAGCTGCCGTCGCCGCCGCTGCGCATGAAGAACGCGATCACGTCACGCATCAAGCTCATGGCGGAACTCGATATCGCGGAACGTCGCGTGCCGCAGGACGGCCGTATCAAGATCATGATCCAGGGCCGCAAGATCGACCTGCGTGTGAACACGCTGCCGGTGATCTTCGGTGAGAAGATCGTGATGCGTATTCTCGATCAGTCGAACCTGAACGTGAATCTGGAGACGTTCGGCTTCCAGCCCGAAGCGCAGACTCGCTTCCTCAAGGCGATTCAGAATCCGTACGGCATGGTGCTCGTGACCGGTCCGACGGGTTCCGGCAAGACGACCACGCTCTACTCCGCCATCTCGAAGATCAATCAGCCCGACGTCAACATCATGACGGCCGAGGACCCGGTGGAGTACAACCTGCCGGGCATCAACCAGGTCAACGTGAACGACCAGGTGGGCTTGACCTTCGCGGCGGCGCTCAAGGCGTTCCTCCGCCAGGATCCGAACATCGTGATGGTCGGTGAGATCCGGGATCTGGACACCGGCGCGATCGCCGTCAAGGCGGCGCTCACCGGTCACCTCGTGCTCTCCACGCTGCACACGAACG
>JAGQOG010000134.1 GCA_020427695.1 Phycisphaerales bacterium | reverse complement strand
GGCGGGCGCGGGGTTGTCGCGATCGCGGGCCCCTGGGGACGGAAGGGGATCCGCGAGAGGTAGCAGGTGGGTGGGCGCGTGGGGCGGTCGTGGGGTTGTCGCGAGCGCGGGCCCATGGGGACGGATTGCGCGTCGCGAGGGGTATCAGGTATCAGGACAGCACGCGGTGTTCGGGGGCTGTTGTGCTTGAACCCAATTCACCTGCGGGTCGACTCTGGCGCAGCCAGGTCGGCCCGTCGCGCGTTCGTACGCGTGGAGCACGGCCCATGCACCGAACCGAGCAACCGCGACTGATACCTGATCCCTGATACCCGGTCCCCAACCATTTCCTCAACTCCCGATCCCCTCCCAAGCTACCCTACCCCACCATGGCCGAACGAAAGAACCTCGAGTTCGACCGCCCCGGCGGGTATGCGATGCCGACCGGCGCCACGGCCGTGCAGCGTCGTGCCGCGAAGGAGCTGGTCACCGCCGACATCCGGCTCTTCGGCGACCAGGTGCCGGTGCACGAGCCGGCGCCGGATGCCGCGGCGACGCCGTTCCTGAGCGCTGCCGAACCCGACACGCGCCTCTATCTCGGCGACTGCCGCGACGTGCTCGCCTCGCTCCCCGACAAGGGATCCGTCGATCTGGTCTTCGCCGATCCGCCCTTCAACTGGGAGGTGCCGTACGAGGGATGGAAGGACGGGATGCCGCGCGACGCGTACGAGCGCTTCACGTTCGACTGGCTCGACGGCTGCATCGAGGCGCTCGCTCCGCATGGCAGCCTCTGGGTGAACATCCCCGACGACACCGCTGCCGAGATCGTGATGCACCTCAAGCGCCGCGGACTCACCATGGTCAACTGGTGCGTGTGGCACTTCCGCTTCGGTCAGAACCGCGACAGCTCGTTCATCATGAGCAAGGTCCACGCCCTCTACTTCGCCAAGGACCCGAACAACCGGCGCTGGAATCCGAAGGCGATTCTCGAGCTCTCCGATCGCGCCGCCATCTACGGCGACAAGCGTACGATGGCGAAGGAGGAGGACAAGGGCATGCGCGTGCCCATGGACGTCTGGTACGGACCGTACTGGGGACGCATCCAGGGCAACAACGCCGAGCGCCGCAACCAGCACCACAACCAGCTTCCCGAGGTGTACCTCGAACGCGTCGTACTGGCGTGCTCGAACGAGGGCGACCTCGTCCTCGACCCGTTCTGCGGCAGCGGCACCACCGCCACCGTCGCCCGCGCGTGGAAGCGCCGGAGCGTAACCGTCGAGTTCTCCGAGGCGAACGCCCGGAGCGCATGGCACCGGATCACCGAGATCGGCATGCGGCGCAAGGGCCGTTCGAGCGGAGGGAGCACCGCCATCGCACCGAAGCGCCGGTCGTTGGAGATCGATCCCGGCCTGCTCGAGTTCCCGCGCTGAGGACCGTTCCGGCGACTCTCCGACGCATGGCCGCCTCCCGCCGAGATCCCGCTCGCGACTACCGCATCGTCGGACCGGACTCGTTCCTTTTCTTCCTGGGCGTCTTCTTCATCTTCGCCCCGGTGATGATGCTGGTGGTCACGGTGCCGCGGGTGGAGCCGCCGCCGTTGAACACCATCCTGTGGTTCGGGCTCTCCGGCCTGATGGGTGCGGGTTGGGCGTACACGAGCGTGAAGCGCCGATGGTGGTACTTTCTCACGCTGGTCGTCGGCCAGTTGGGCATGGTGGTGGTCTTCTCCGGCATCGTCCGAACGGGGCTCGTGTTCCGTGGGGCGGGGATCAGTCTTCTCGGCGCCGGGAGCGTGGTCCAGCTCGCCCTCGGATACGTGCTCATGGTCTGGTTCATCCGCCGGGAAGGCGTGCAGACGCTGCGCCTCCGGGCCGAGATGGATCTGGCCCGCGGCATCCACGAGCATCTCGTTCCGAGGGTGGCGCTCCGGACCCCGATCGTCGATGTGGAGGGCGTCTCCCAAGCGAGCACGGAGATGGGAGGCGATCTGCTCGAGGCGGTCGAGCGTCCCGATGGATCGATGGAGATCGTGCTGGCCGACGCCTCCGGACACGGTGTGCGCGCGGGCGTGCTCATGGCCATGCTCAAGAGCGCGATGCACGCGAGCCGCGACCGCGACGAGGGGTTGTCGGCGTTCCTGGCCCGGCTCAACCGGATCGTCACCGACCTGCGGGAGCCGGGGATGTTCGTCACGCTCGCGGCGGCTCGGATCGCGCCCGACGGCGCGATGACGCATGCCCTGGCCGGACATCTGCCGATTCTCCTGCGGCGCGGCGGCGCCGTGATCGAACTCGAGGAGGGCGGCCTGCCGCTGGGCGTCGTGCGCGAGGCCACGTACGAGCGCGGCGCGACCACGCTCGAGCCCGGCGACGTTCTCCTCCTGTGCAGCGACGGCGTCACTGAAGCCGCGGCAGCGGACGGCGAGCTGTTCGGCGACGAGCGCCTTCGGGCCGCCTTGGCCAACGCCCCCGACGGCTCGGCCCAGTCGATGCGGCAAGCGATCGAGGCCGCGGTCGACCAGTACACCGGGCCTCGTCCCTTGGCCGACGACCGCACCGTGCTGGTCGTTCGCTGGAATGGACGGGCGTGACATGGGCGCGCCGATGGAGCTGTACGCGGCATACGGATCCAACCTCGACGAGGCCGATCTGCGGGCGTGGTGCGCGGAACGGGGGAAGCGCTATCCGCTGGGTGCTTGGCGCGGCGGGGGATTCATCGCCGACCACGCGCCCGCGTTCGGGCTGTTTGCGGAACGACGCGGCGGCGGCGTGCTCGACGTGGTGGAACGGCCGGGACAGGTGGCCCCGTGCGGACTGTTCGAGGTCGACGAGGGCGGATTCGACGCCCTCAACGCGAAGGAGGGCGCCGGGTGGCTGTACGAGCGCGTCCGGGTGACGGTGCTTGAACCGTCGGGCGGCGCCGTTCAGGCGATTGCGTACCGCGCCATGCCGAGCCAGCGCCGCACGGTGGCGGCGGCCCGCGACTATGCCGAGGTCGTCCGGCGCGGCGCCGCCGCGCGTGGACTGCCGACGGCGTGGATCGACGCGGCCATGGCGCAGGCGATCGACCCGCATCCGGTTGCGGCGTTCTTCGTCTACGGAACGCTGTTGCGCGGAGAGTCGCGGGCAGGCGTGGTGCGCGGACTTGAACCGGCGTCGGTCGAGCCGGGATCGGTGCGTGGTCGATTGCTCGATCTCGATCGCTATCCCGGGATGGTGCCGCCCGCCGGTCCCAACGACGTGTCGCGCGTCCAGGGCGAGCTTGTCGTGCTGGCGCCGGGATCGATGCCCAGCGCCGTCGCACAGCTCGACGAGATCGAGGGATTCGAGGGCTTCGACCGCGCGGAGTCGGTCCACCTCTTCGTTCGTCGGCTGATCGAGGTGGAAGTGGCGGACGGCCGGCAGGTGCTCGCCTGGACCTACCTGTTCGCACGCAGCGCGGGGGGTGCCATGCCGATCGAGCATGGAAGCTGGCGACGATCGCGCGGCCGACCCGAGCCGTTCGACAAGTAGCGCTCTGCACCCCAGTGGAGTCGGCGCGTTGGCCGCACCGTCTACCGGATCGGCTGGCGTCTCGCCTCGATCGTTTCCAGGAAGCCCGCCCACGACTTCTGAATGCGCTCGACCGAGTTGTAGAGGTCGCGGGCCTGGATGGCGATGAGCTGGGTTGCGGAGGAGTCGCTGAGGTTCGCCTCCAGCCTCGCGGCCCCGGCGTCGAGATCCGCCGCCGCCTGGCGGAAGGCGGCGACCTGCGATTGCAACTGGGGTGGCGGGCTGCCGAGCCGGTTCAACTCGCGCGTGATCGCGGTGGCGGTGCTCCGCGACGCCTCGACGACGGCCATGTAGTTCGCGGCCCGCGGACCGAGGGGGGAAGCCTTGCTCTCGGACTGGCAGCCGGTCGCGACGATGGAGGCCAGTGCGAGGAGGAGACCGATGATCGCGTTTCGAACCATGTTTGGCGGCGGGTCCAAGTGTGAGCGATGTGGTCAAGTCGGCCGGCGGTGCCGTGCGGCACCCTCGGAGACCGAAAAGGTACGCCAAAGGAGACATGGGGACCATGCCGCCCGGGGTGCCACGGCCGGGTGTCACGGCCATCCTGGCCGTGCCGAACGGGTGGTGCGTCTTCGTACCGCCAACATAGTCGCCGCACCCCGGGACGGAGAGAGAACGTCCAGAATCTCCCGCCCTCCCCTTGACATTTTTATTCACGATGCCGAATATTCATCCAATCGGCGGCTGTTGTCCTCGATGCCGTCTCCGGACCGGCATGTTCGCCTCCGTCCCTCCGTCCCTCCGTCCCTCTCTTCTCCCGTGAACCAACGCACCCGACGACAGCACGCCATCCGGCAGCTCCTCCAACGGGAGCGGATCGGGAACCAGGAGGAGTTGCGCAAGCGACTCCGCCAGGTCGGTATCCGCGCCGAGCAGGCGACGCTCTCGCGCGACCTTCACGCGCTGGGGGTCGTCAAGGGGCCGGACGGCTACGTGCTTCCCGACGCCTTGGGTTCGAGCAGCACGGCGGCCGGCGTGCGCCGCGAGGAGCTCGCAGACATGGTGCAGCGATTCCTCGGACCGGTGGCCGCGGCCGCCGACGGGGCCGCGATCGAGCACGCCGGGAATCTCGTGGTCCTTCGCACTGGTCCCGGCCGAGCGCAGCCGCTGGCCCTGGCCCTGGATCGCTCGCGCCTGCGCGGCATGCTCGGCACGATCGCTGGCGACGACACGATCTTCATCGCCGCCCGCACGGAGCGCGACGCCGGTCGTCTCGCCGACCTGTTGTCGGCCATCGCGACCGGCGCCGACGAGTCCGTCCCGGCGCTCATGACCTCGTTCGAGGCGGAGAGGGCAGCTTCCCGATGACCACATCGACACCGACACACTCCGCCGCGGGCGACGCGGCGGGAGCGGCCGTTGCGTTCCAGCAGCCGGCGCCGCGTGGCGCGAACGCCGCGTCTGCGGTTCAGCGGACCGTGCGCTGTGCCATCGTCGGTGCCGCGGGCTATAGCGGCGCCGAGCTGGTCTCGATCCTTCTCGACCACCCCATGGCGGGGATCGCGGGGCTGTATGCATCGGCCAAGCGCGGGGCCGATGGTCCATCGCGCCTCGACGCGGTCTTCCCGCGCTTCGCCAAGCGCTGCGAACTGCTGATCAAGCCGACCGAGATCGACGCGATCGTCGCGGATCGACCCGACGCGGTGTTCCTCGCGACGCCCAACGAGGCGAGCCACGAACTGGCCGAGCAGGTGCTCGCCGCGCTGCCGGAGACCGTGGTCATCGACCTCAGCGGGGCGTATCGCCTGAAGGACGGCACCCTCTATCCACGGCACTACGCCTTCGAACACACGCGACCGGCTCTGCTGGCGGAGGCGGTGTATGGCCTCGCCGAGCGCAGCCGTCTGGCGCTGCGCACGGCGCGCCTGGTGGCCAATCCCGGCTGCTATCCCACGGCCACGATCCTCGCCCTCGCACCCCTGGTGGATGCCGGGGCCATCGACGCCAAGCCGCGTCCTGTGGTGGACGCGATCAGTGGCGTGAGCGGCGCCGGCCGCAGCGCCGACCTGCGCTCGCACTTCTGCGAGGTGAGCGTGCAGCCGTACAACGTGCTCAAGCACCGTCACAATCCCGAAATCGACGCGTACGCCGGCACGCCCGTCGTGTTCACGCCGCACCTCGGTCCGTACGACCGCGGCATCCTGAGCACGATCCATGCCCAATTGCGCACGGGCTGGAACGCCGCGAAGGTGCGGGCGCTGCTCGATCGCAGCTACTCCAGCGAGCCGTTCGTGCGCGTGCTGCCGGATGGGGCGTGGCCTTCGGTGGCCGCGGTCCGCGGCACCAACTGCTGCGACATCGGCTTTGCCGTCGACGCCAGCGACGGCCACCTGGTGATGGCCTCGGCGATCGACAATCTCGTCAAGGGCGCCGCGGGCCAGGCGGTGCAGTGCCTCAACATCCGCTTCGGCCTCCCCGAGACCGCCGGCCTGCTCCGGAAGGAGAGCGCATGAGCGTGCCTGTGGACGACCATCTGCCCCATCCGCACGATCCCTTTGCGCGGGTGGCTCCCGAGTGGGCGGCCGGGCGCGGCCCCATGGTGGTGAAGCTGGGTGGCGCCGCGGTGGACGACCCCGAGAAGGCGCCGTGGCTGTGGTCCGCCCTCGCCACGCTGCACGACGCCCATCCGGGCGGGCTGGTGCTCGTTCACGGCGGCGCGGTGGCCGTCGATCGCCAACTGGGCGCGCTCGGACTCGCCTCCGAACGGCGCGACGGCATTCGCCTGACCCCCGAATCGCACATCGGACCGATCACGGGCGTGCTCGCCGGAAGCGTCAACAAGGCGCTGGTCGGGTGGATGAACCGGGCGGGGGCCAGTGCCGTCGGGTTGTGCCTCGGCGACGGCGGACTCTGTTCCGTCCGTCGGACGCAGCGCTATGCGTTCGACGCGGGCCGGGTCGGAGAGATCGTGGGCGGCGAGGGGCGGCTGGTCCACACCCTCCTCAAGAACGGGTTCCTCCCCGTGCTGTGCTCGATCGGGCTGGATGACGAAGGCGCGCCACTGAACGTGAACGCCGACGAGGCCGCGGCCGGCGTAGCCCGCACCGTCCACGCCTCGGCGCTCCTGCTCCTGACCGACGTGCCGGGCGTGCTGGGACGGGACGGCGCCGTGATCCACGAACTGGATCGGGCCGCGATCGACCGGTTGATCGCCGACGGGACGGTCACCGGCGGCATGATTCCCAAGGTGCGTGGCGCCCTCGAGGCGGCCGAAGCCTCCGGCGTGCCGGTGATCATCGCGGCCTGGAACCATCCCGGAACGCTCGAGACGCTGGCCCGTGGCGACTGGGCGGGCACCCGCATCGTGCCGGCGGCGATGGCGGGCGGACAACACGGCACGCACGCGGGCCAGCGCCCCGCGCGGGAACCCTCGGCGCACGCCTCGGCGGCGTGCGCCGCCGGTCCGTAGCCGCCAACGCGCGCCCGGACCATCCCCGACCGAACCTCCACCACGACCCGCTCCGCACCATGCTGCACACGAAGAACCTTCTCGCCATCACCGACCTCGCGCCGGACGAGCTGACGATGCTGCTCGACACCGCGGCGTCGATCAAGCGCGATCCATCCTCCCATGCGGACACGCTTCGCGGGGCCAGCGTCATCCTGCTGTTCGAGAAGCCGTCCCTCCGCACCCGCATCAGCTTCGAGGTGGGCGTCACCCGCTTGGGCGGCCACGCCATCTACATGGATCATTCGGGGCAGCGGCTGGGCGAGCGGGAGACCGTCGCCGACTACGCCCGGAACCTCGAGCGCTGGGTGCATGCGATCGTCGCCCGCGTCTTCACGCACGGCACGGTGCGCGAACTGGCGCAGTGGTCGAGCGTGCCGGTGATCAACGGCCTCTGCGACCTGCACCATCCCTGCCAGGCGCTGGCGGACATGCTCACGTTGCGCGAGCACAAGGGCGACCTGCGCGGATTGCGCCTGGCCTACGTGGGCGACGGCAACAACGTGTGCCACTCCCTGATGCAGGCCGCGGCGATGTGCGGCACCTCCGCCACCATCGTGGTGCCGGAAGGGTGCGAGCCGGACGCGACCATCGTTCGCGAAGCGCAGACGCTCGCCGCGGAGAGCGGGAGCACGATCGCCGTCACCAACGATCCCGCGGCGGTCGCCGGCCACGACGCGATCTACACCGACGTGTGGATCTCGATGGGCGCCGATCCCGCCGACGAAGCGGAGCGCAAGGCCCGGCTCGCCCGCTTCGCTCCGTACCAGGTGAACGCGGAACTCATGTCCCGCGCCGCGCCGGACGCGGTGTTCATGCACTGCCTGCCCGCCAAGCGCGGTCTCGAGGTCACCGACGAGGTCATCGAGTCCGCGGCGTCGGTCGTCTTCGACCAGGCGGAGAACCGTCTGCACGCCCAGAACGCAGTCCTGATCCAGCTCGTCGAGACCCGCGGCCGCCGCCCGGCGGCCTCTGCTCGTCAACGCGCGTCCACCTGACCGCACGCCCCGTCTCGTTTCGCCCGACCTATTCGCCCCCCACGTCCTTTCGCAGCGACCACACCCATGTCCACTCCCAAGACCATCGTCCTCGCGTACTCCGGCGGCCTCGACACTTCGGCGATCGTGCCTTGGCTGAAGGAGCAGTATCCAGGCTGCCGGGTCGTCTGTTTCGTGGGCGACGTGGGACAGGGCGCCGAGGAACTGGTGGGGGTCGAGGACAAGGCCATCAGGTCGGGTGCCGAGAGTTGCCACGTCGTGGACCTGCGTCATGCGTTCATCGAGGAGTTCGTCTATCCGACGATCATGGCCGGCGCCGTCTACGAGGGCCGGTACCTGCTCGGCACCTCCATGGCCCGTCCGATCCTCGCCAAGGGGCAGGTGGAGCTCGCACGCAAGGTGGGTGCCGACGCCGTGGCTCACGGCTGCACCGGCAAGGGGAACGACCAGGTGCGCTTCGAGAGCGCATTTGCGGCGCTGGCGCCCGATCTCCAGGTCATCGCTCCGTGGCGAATGTGGAATCTCCGAAGCCGGGAGGACCTGCTCGAGTACCTCGAGAAGCACAACGTGCCCACGACCGCGAGCCGCACCAAGCTCTACAGCCGCGATCGCAATCTCTGGCACATCTCGCACGAAGGCGGCGCCTTGGAAGACCCGTGGAACGCCCCGCCGGACGACGTGTGGATGATCAGCCGCGCGGTCGCCGACGCGCCCGACGAGCCGCAGGAGGTCGTGATCGGCTTCGAGCACGGCCGGGCCCGCACGCTCGACGGGAAGGCCATGGAGTCGGAACTCATGCTCGCCACCCTGAACGACCTGGCCGGATTGCATGGGGTGGGGCGCATCGACATTCTCGAGAACCGGCTGGTCGGCATGAAGAGCCGCGGCTGCTACGAGACCCCGGGCGGAACCGTGCTCTGCGAGGGCCTGCGCGGGCTCGAGGAGATCGTGCTCGATCGCGAGACGCTCCATTGGCGCGAACAGGTCGGTCTGCGCTTCGCGGAACTCGTCTACAACGGCCAGTGGTTCACGCCGCTGCGGGAGGCGATCACTGCGGCGATCGAGAGCATCGGCGCGCGGATGACCGGCGAAGTGCGCGTGCGCCTCTACAAGGGCCGGGCGGTCACCGTCGGCCGGCGGTCGCCGCACAGCCTCTACAGCGAGAAGTTCGCCACCTTCGGCAAGGACGAGGTGTACGACCAGAAGCACGCGGAAGGATTCATCCGCCTGTTCTCGCTGCCGCAGCGCATCGCCGCCCTGGCGGGCCCGGAGGCGCACTGATGTCGCTGTGGGGCGGACGATTCGAGGGCGAGAGCCTGCCGCTCTTCAAGCGGTTCAACGATTCTTTGCCCTTCGACTGTCGGCTGCTCGAGGCCGATGTCGAGGGCTCGGTCGCCTGGGCGGCGGCGCTGGCAGACGCGGGAGTGCTCTCCCCCGCGGACGCCGCACGCCTGCAGCAGGCGCTCCGCGAGGTCGCGGGCGTGGGGCTTCGCGACCTCTCCTTCGTCGCCGGTTCCGGCGACGAGGACATCCATTCGTGGGTCGAGACGAGGCTTATCGAGCTCGTCGGCGACCTGGGCAAGCGGCTTCACACCGGTCGGAGCCGCAACGATCAGGTCGCCACCGACCTGCGCATCTTCGCGCGAACGGAGGCCAACCAGCGGATCGCCGAGATCAAGGCGGCGATCGCGGCGCTCGCCGCGTTCGCGCGGCGCGAGCTCGGCGTCGTGGCGCCGGGCATGACGCATCTGCAGCACGGACAACCGGTGCTGCTGAGCCACTGGGCGCTCGCGTACGCGGAGATGCTCAGGCGGGACGCGGGCCGGTTCGCCGACGCGATCGATCGGTCCGACGAGTGTCCGCTGGGCAGCGGCGCCCTCGCGGGCACGGCGTACCCGATCGACCGGCAGCGCTTGGCCGAGTCGCTGGGGTTCGCGCGACCGACGGCGAACAGCCTCGACGCGGTGAGCGACCGCGACTTCGTCCTCGAGCTGCTGTCCGCATCGGCGATCTGTGCGGTGCACCTGTCCCGGATCGCGGAGGACCTCATCGTCTACTCCAGCGCCGAGTTTCGCCTGGTCGAGATGTCCGACCAGGTGACAAGCGGTTCGTCGCTCATGCCGCAGAAGAAGAATCCCGACGCGGCGGAGCTCCTGCGCGGCAAGTGCGGCCGGATCTGCGGAGGGCTCGTGTCGCTGCTCATGACCGTGAAGGGACTGCCGCTGGCGTACAACAAGGATCTCCAGGAGGACAAGGAGCCGCTCTTCGACGCCATGGAGCACCTTTCGCTCTGCCTGCAGGTGCTGGTGCCGATCGTCGACGGACTGCTCGTCGATCGCGAACGGTGCCGGGCGTCGGCCGCGCGCGGCTATTCGAACGCCACCGAGCTCGCCGACTACCTGGTGGGACGAGGCGTCCCGTTTCGCGATGCGCACGAAACGGTGGGGCGGGCGGTGCGGCGGGCGATCGAGCTCGACGTTCCGCTGGAATCGATGCCGCTGCGCGAGCTCAAGGCGCTTGACGATCGCATCGAACCCGACGTGGGCGAGTGGCTGCGCCTCGAGCACGCGATCGAGCGCCGCGACGTCGTCGGCGGCACTGCGACGCGCCGCGTCGAGGACGCCATCGAAGCGATCGACACGTGGTTGGGAGCGTGCACCGCGTAGCGCACCCGCGCGCGACCCGAGGGTGCCACGGCCTTCCAGGCCGTGCGGAGGGGCACTGCACGTTCATCACGGCCAGGATGGCCGTGGCACCCGACGCGCGATTCGAGGGTGCCACGGCCTTCCAGGCCGTGCGGAGGAGCACTGCACGTTCATCACGGCCAGGATGGCCGTGGCACCCGACGTGCGATTCGAGGGTGCCACGGCCTTCCAGGCCGTGCGGAGGAGCACT
>JAGQOG010000133.1 GCA_020427695.1 Phycisphaerales bacterium | reverse complement strand
TGCTTGTTCCGCCGGCCCACGCCGATGCCGTCTCCGGCGTGATCTTCTTCAACAACGTCGGCTTCCTCCGGGCGTGCGGTCACGGCACCATCGGCGTGGCGGTGACGCTGGCGCACCTGGGGCGCATCGGCACCGGCTGGCACGCGATCGAGACGCCCGCCGGACTGGTGTCGTTCGAACTGCTGGGCGACGGCAAGGTGCGACTCGAGAACGTCCCGGCGCGCCGCGTGGCGCAGAACCTCGTCGTTCAGGTTCCCGGAATCGGACCGGTGGTGGGCGACGTGGCGTGGGGCGGAAACTGGTTCTTTCTCGTCGCCGAGCACGGCCAGCGGCTCACTGTCGATCGAATCGAGGCCCTCGTCGAGTACGCCTGGGCGGTGCGGTGCGCGCTGCGCGACCAGGGCGTGCGCGGCGACGACGGCGGCGAGATCGACCATGTGGAGCTGTTCGGACCGCCGGAGCGGCCGACGGCGGACAGCCGCAACTTCGTGCTCTGCCCGGGCAAGGCCTACGACCGCTCCCCGTGCGGCACGGGCACCAGCGCCAAGCTCGCCTGCCTCTTTGCGGACGGCAAGCTGGCGCCGGGTCGGCCGTGGCGACAGGAGAGCATCATCGGCAGCGTGTTCGAGGGATCGGTTCGGGTCGAGGACGGCCACGTGATCCCGTCGATCGCAGGTCGCGCATTCGTCATCGCCGAGACGACCCTGCTCTTCGACGAAGGGGATCCGTTCCGGCACGGCATCGACCTGGGAGCGGTCGCGACGGCGGGCGGCGCGCGTTCCGACGCCAAGGACGCATAGGCGGCGACGGGCCAGGCCGCCGTTCGGACGCGCTCGACTACACTCGCGGCCATGCGGACAACCGAATGGAGTGGAGTACTGCCGGCGATCACGACGCCGTTCGCCGACGACCTGTCGATCGACGTGCCCTTCCTGCGCCGCCATGCGGCCTGGCTGGTCGAAGCGGGATGCACGGGCATCGTGACCCCTGGTTCGCTCGGCGAAGGCGCCACCCTGAGCGAGGAGGAGAAGGCGCTGCTGTGGCGAACCTGCGTCGAATCGGCGGGCGACCGGGCCCCCGTGGTCGCGGCAATCGCCGCCGCGAGCACGAGCGAAGCGGTGCGCCTGGCCCGCGCGGCGGAACGCGCCGGGTGTCGCGGGCTGATGGTCCTTCCGCCGTACGTCTACCGAGGCAGTTGGCGCGAGACGCGTGCCCATTTCGCGGCGATCTTCGAATCGACGCCGCTCTCCTGCATGCTCTACAACAACCCGATCGCCTACGGCACGGATGTGTTGCCGGAAGCGATCGCGGATCTGGCCGCGAGCCACGGCAACCTTCACGCGGTCAAGGAGAGCAGCGGCGACGTTCGTCGCATCACGGCCATTCGGTCGCTGGCGGGTGATCGGCTCTCGGTCCTGGTCGGGCTGGACGACCTGCTGGTGGAGGGCGTGGCCGCCGGAGCGTCGGGATGGGTGGCGGGGCTGGTGAACGCTCTTCCCGAGGAGAGCGTGCGGCTCTTCGAGTTGGCCCGCGGCGGGGACGACCGGCGCGCCGCCGAACTCTACCGCTGGTTCCTGCCGCTTCTGCGCATGGACACGGTGCCCGAGTTCGTCCACCTCATCAAGCTGGTTCAGCAGGAGGTGGGGATGGGGAGCGAGCGCACGCGCCCGCCCCGGTTGCCGCTTTCCGGCGAGGCGCGAACGACGGCCCTGGCCACGATCCGCCGGGCGCTGGCGGCGCGACCGACGACCGTTGCCTGAGCGCTCGCATCAATCCGTCTTGACCGCCCGCGCCGCACGGGGCGCCCGAAGGCGCAAGGCGTCGAGGCGTTCGACTCCGAATCCGCCGTAGCGCTGACGAAGGGCGGGAACGATGGCATCCCGGAACGCGGCGAAGACGCGCTCCGGCTCGAACTGCAGGGTGGCGGCCGCGTCGTCTTCCGAGCGGCCGTCGATCAGGACCAGCTTGAGGATCCGCCAGTTGGGCGGACTGAGTTCGGACTCCATCGGCGCCAGCACCGACTCCAGCAGCCGGGGGCGCATGCGCGTCATGGCGACCTTGGCGGCGCCGGAGGTCATGCCGACGGCGGCGGCAACCTGGTCCCACGCGTACTGGCGAAGCACGAAGAGCGTGGCGATCTCCCGCTCGCGGGTGGTCACCTTTGCGGTTCGAATCGCGTGCTCGAACGCGGCTCGACCCTCTTCGTCCGCATCGCCCCGCTCCATCGAGAACACCACCGTGGCGGGACCGGGATCGGGCGACCGCGGATCGATGGAGCTGTCGTCGGAGGCGTCCAGACTGGTTCCGCGGCGCCGCTTGGCGCGGTCCACGAAGCGGTTCCGCACGGCGCGGCCGAGATAGCGCTTCAATCCCTCGTCGTCCTCGCAGCGATCGATGGCCTTGGGCAGGGCATCGGCGAGCACCGACTGCACCACGCTGTCGAGCTGGGCGTCCACCCGCTGGCCGCGGCTGGGCGCGTAGGGAGTGGCGCGGCGGCGCATCTCCTTCAGCAGTTCGGCAACGGCGTCGTTCTCGGCGCGGCGATCTCCGCCGCGGAGGGCCGCCAGCAATCGTCCGGTGAGTCCTTCCATTGGTGCATCCCCTTGCCGTCCTCGAGACAGCCGTGCGTCGGATCCCGCGCGGCGAACGCCGAGGCTTGACGGAGCGTGAAGAGTGTAGGCAGCAAGAACAGGCGCCCCGGGCCGCATTTCGCGCCCGGGGCGCCCCCCCAGAAGGGCGATCTCAACGAGCCTGGCTGACCTTGAACGTGACCTTGAGCACGCGGCGCCACGGGCTGATGTGGCTCAGGGTCCGTTCGAGCGCGAGCTTGCGCGCCTCCTGCTCGTCGCGGGCACGGACGGTGCCCTCGATGGGCCCCGAGGACTCCGGCTGGCCGGTCTCGTCGGCGGTGATCACCACGATCTCGTAGGTGAAGTCGAACTTGCCATCCGCCTGGGCCATCGAGACGGGGCCGGTTTCGGCGGGAAGGACGGGTGCGACGGGCGCCGCGGCGGCGGCGCGACCGAGGACGAAGATGATGAAGTAGCTGAACAGACGGCGGGACTCCAACATGACTGGCTCCTTTCGTGGCCCAGCTCCCTGGGCCGTGCGAGGAAGAAGATTCCGCAGGTCGCGATCTCGATCGCATGGCCTGCTCATGGGGGTCAACCGACGGAAGGGGAAACGGGTTACGCGCCGCGTCGCGAGCGGCCATTCCGTGGCGGAAGGACGTGTCGTCGGGCCGCCCTGGAGGTTCGTGTAACCCCGCAAGGGGCTTGGACGTTCTTGGAGCGCCTGTGGCCCCCGCGGTCACGGCACGCCCGCCGGGCCGCTCGATTCCGTGGAGGACAGGAACATGCCTCGCCCCGAACCATCGTTTCGCTTTCGGCTGGTGCTGGAGCAGCAGCTCTCGCTCGACGAACTCTCCGACGTCGCCGATCTCCGCGTGGCCTACGCGGCGCTCCTCAAGGACATCCTGGCCGATCCCGCGCTCGCGGAGGCCTGGGAGGCACGCCCGCTGCCGAAGGACGGCTCTCGGCCCGGCGGCGCCGCTCCGGGGGAGCGCCGCACCCAGACTCGACAGCGGAAGCGGATGCGAAGCCGTGGCTTCGGCGGGGTCCAAGAGCGGATCGACGCATGCTGATCGACCCTCGCTGTTCGAACGGGGGACCGATTCTCCTTCTGCCTTCGGGCCGCGGGCGGGGTCCGGTATTCGCTCCGTCCCGCGGTCCCGGGGGATCCGGCGACGCCGTGCGGCTCGCACCTGCAACCGAGGCGGCCCGCTCCCCAAGAAGGGGTGTCGCGGATCGGCGACTGCACCGAGCGCCAACCCTCTTTTCGCACGCGCCGTTTGGTCGGATGGGGCGCCCTGCCAACAGGACGACTGGCACATGACCTGGACGAGAGACGAGCTTCGACGGACCTTCATCAACGCCCAGCAGCGTTCGCTCGATCAGCTTGCGAACCTCCGCGACCTGGAGGCGGAGTATCTGGAGTTGGTGAGGGACGATACAGAGGCGGAGGCACCAAGGCATCGAGGCATCGAGGCATCGAGGGCGACCTGGTCTTGCGCGTATGCCGCGGCGAGTTGAAGGGCGTCGAGGCATCGAGAGTTGTATGACGGGTGCCACGGCCATCCTGGCCGTGCGATCGTCCGCACGTCCGCGATCAGCACGACCGGCCCGGTCGGGTCGCCCACCTCGGAACCCTCGATGCCTTGATGCCTCAATGCCTCGATGCCTTGCTCTCGCCACCGCCCCCTACACCGCCCGCTCCGCTCCTCGACTGGCGATCTCCTTGGCGATCCCGGCCACGAAGGCCTCGAGACCAACCGCGCCGTGGTCCTTCATCTCGCCGCGCACGCGCACGCTGACCTGGCGGGACTCGGCATCGCGCGGGCCGACGATGGCCATGTAGGGCACCTTCTCCTCGGCGGCCACCCGGATCTTCGCCTGGATGCGCTCCGAGGACTCGTCGAGGGTTGCCCGCACACGGGCCTCGCGCAGTGCGTGGAGGACCTCCTTCGCGTAGTCGAGGCTCTTCTCGCTGATGGCCATGACCCGCACCTGTTCGGGCGAGAGCCACAGCGGGAAGGCGCCGGCGAAGTGCTCGATCAGGACGCCGATGAACCGCTCCATCGAGCCGAACGGCGCACGGTGGATCATCACCGGCCGATGCCGCTGGTTGTCGGCGCCGACGTAGTTGAGATCGAAGCGGATCGGCAGGTTGTAGTCCACCTGCACGGTGCCGAGCTGCCACTCGCGTCCGATGACGTCGCGGACCACAAAGTCGATCTTCGGGCCGTAGAACGCGGCTTCGCCAGGCTCCTCGGTGAACGGGACGCCGAGGGTTGCCGCCGCCTTCCGGCACGCCCGCTCGGCCTTGTCCCAGTTGTCGGGTTCGCCGACATACTTGCTGCTGTCCGGATCGCGTAGTCCCACCCGCACGCGATACTCCTTGATGTCCAGGGTGCGGAAGATGGTCTTGACCAGGCTGAGGCAGCCGAGCAACTCCTCCTCGACCTGGTCCTCGCGACAGAAGAGGTGCGCATCGTCCTGGGTGAAGCCCCGGACGCGGGTCATGCCTCCGATCTCGCCCGACTGCTCCCAGCGGTAGACGGTGCCGAACTCCGCCAAGCGAACGGGAAGATCGCGGTAGCTGTGCGGCTCGCTGGCGTAGATGCGGATGTGGTGCGGGCAGTTCATGGGCCGAAGGAGGTAGCCGTCGATCTCGCCCTTGGCCATGCGGTTGCTCAGTTCGGAGCACGAACAGCCCTCGTCCGCGAGTCGGCTCAGCTGATCGTGGTCCACGAGCGGCGGGTACTGGCTCTCGCGGTAGTAGGGAAAGTGGCCGCTGGTGCGGTAGAGATCGAGCTTCCCGATGTGCGGGGTGAAGACCTGGTGGTAGCCCTGCTTCCGCAGCTCCTCGCTGATGAACGACTGGAGCTCCTGGCGAACAACGGCGCCCCTCGGGGTCCAGAGCACGAGTCCCTGTCCGACCATCTCGTCGATGTGGAACAGGCGGAGCTGGCGGCCGAGCAGGCGGTGGTCGCGCTTCTTCGCCTCCTCCACCTGCGCCAGGTAGGCGTCGAGATCGGACTGCGCGGCGAACGCGGTTCCGTACACGCGGGTGAGGCGGTCGGAATTCTCGTCGCCGTGCCAGTAGCTGCTCGCGAGGCTCATCACCTTGAAGGCGCCGATGCGCCCGGTGCTCGGCACGTGCGGCCCGCGGCACAGATCCTCCCAGTTCGCCTTCGGAGCTCCGGTCGCGTACCACGACAACGACCGCGACCCGGCCTCGAGGGCGCGGTGGGCGTTGTCGAGCTTGTACTTGCTGCCTTCGTCCTCGAGCTTCTCCATGCCCTCGTGGGCGGGCAGCTCGTAGCGGGTGAACGGACGGTCCTCGGCGACGATCCGGGCCATCTCGGCCTCGATCGCCTCGAAGTCTCCCGAGGTGAGTGGCCGCTCCGCAGGCACCGCCATGTCGTAGTAGTAGCCGCTGTCCAGCGGCGGACCGTAGACGAGCTGCACCTCCGGCACGATGCGCTGGATCGCTTCGGCCATCACGTGCGCCGCGCTGTGTCGGATGAGAAAGAGCGCGTCCGGATCGGGCTTTCCATCGCGGGTCTTGGGGGTGACGATCGCCAGCTTGGCGTCGTGGTCGATGAGGGCGTTCAGGTCGCTCAACGCGCCATCGATCTTGGCGCCGAGCGCTGCCTTGGCGAGGCCGGGACCGATGTCGACGGCGACCTGGGCGGCGGTGACCGGGTGGGGATACTCGCGAACGGAGCCGTCGGGGAGGGTGATG
Source organism: Phycisphaerales bacterium (assembly GCA_020427695.1). Lineage (GTDB taxonomy): Bacteria > Planctomycetota > Phycisphaerae > Phycisphaerales > SM1A02 > JAGQOG01. The sequence continues at coordinate 4,592 of JAGQOG010000133.1, read as the reverse complement.
CGGGGCATGGGAGGGCGCTTTGGGTGGCGGAGGGGCGTGGGGTGGGTTATCAGGAATCAGGTATCAGGTATCAGGGGAGGTCACCGTCGAGCGGGCGGGCGTGCTCGGCCGGAAAACAAACCGGGCACGGCTTTCGCCGTGCCCGTGGTTCGATTGCCTGGGTGCACGACGATCAGCCGCGGGCGGAGCCCGTGGTCGTGGTGGTCGTCGTGGTGCTGAACAGCGCGTCGATCATTGCCGCCAAAGGGTATCGGCCAGATCGCACGTGTCAATGACCTCGCCCAATGCCCCTTCTGATTCGTGATCCCCGATACTCCAGCCCTTGCCGACCGACCATCCCATGCGCCCCCACCCCGGTTGACGCGCTCCCGTCGCGCACCCAAGATACGGCTGAACCCACGACAGGTCGTGGGCGGGTTTGCGCCCGGAACGACATCATGGGCATCCTCCGGCAGGCGCGGAGGGGGACGGAGTGTGACGTGATCTGCCCGTACTGCTCGGTGGACAACGACAAGGTGATCGACAGCCGCGCCTCGGACAGCGGGGCGTCCATCCGCCGGCGCCGCGAGTGCATCGGGTGCGGCAAGCGCTTCACGACCTATGAACGCGTGGAGAAGACGGCCCGCCTCGTGGTGGTCAAGCGCGACGGCACGCGGGTGCCGTTCGACCCCGAGCGGGTCTTGCGCGGCGTGCAGGCCGCCTGCGGCAAGCGTCCGATCCCGGAGGAGGCGAAGTCGACGCTGTTGCGCGAGGTGGAAGAGGAGTTGCACCGGGAGTTCGACCGCGAGGTCGAGAGCCCCGAGATCGGGAAGCGCGTCGCCGCCCGGCTGCGGCAGCTCGACCAGATCGCCTACATCAGGTTCGCCAGCGAGCACTACGAGTTCCGGACGCTCGACGAATTCAGCGAGGAGCTCGAGGTGCTGCGTTCGCGGCCGCGCGACCTGCCCAACCAGACGGAGCTGTTCTCGGGTTGATGGGACGAGTCTTGGCCGGAGCCGCCGGCTGCTGACGTGGAGATGAACATGAGATCGAAAGGTGCGTGTCGTCTGGACGCGGCCGCATGCTGCGCCGTGCTCGCGTCGATCCTGGGCTTGTGCGCGGACGCTCCGGCCACGGGACCGGTCGGCTACTACCGGCAGCCGGACGTCCATGGCGACACGATCGCCTTCGTGGCCGAGGGCGACGTTTGGACCGTGTCCGTGGACGGCGGGGTGGCCCAGCGCTTGACGTCGCACCCCGGCGACGAGCAGTTCCCCGCCATCAGTCCCGACGGCACGCGCCTGGCGTTCGTCGCCAGCTACGAGGGACCGCGCGAACTCTACGTCATGCCGTTGGCGGGCGGGCTCCCGGAGCGGCTCACCTTCGACGGCGGCGCCATCGAGGTGGCCGGATGGACGCCGGACGGACGCGTCGTGTACTCGACGCGCTCCCGATCAACCCTCCCCAATGTCCAGTTGGTGATCGTCGATCCCTCCGATCCGGCGAACCCGCCGGATGCGGTCCATCCCACGGTGGAGCCGATCCCGCTCGCTCAGGCAGCCGAGGGCACCTACGCGGGTGACGCGAACGATCCCATGCGCTCGCTCGTGTTCACGCGCCAAGCCTTCCAGGGCTCGCATGCGAAGCGGTACCAGGGCGGAACAGCGCAGAATCTCTGGCGCTTCGACCGCGGAGCCACGGAGGCGGTGCCCTTGACCGCCGATTGGACGGGAGCCAGCCGCTGGCCGATGTGGGGACGCGGGCGGGTGTGGTTCGCGAGCGATCGGGACGGCACCATGAACATCTGGTCGATGGCGATCGACGGCACGGATCTGCGCCAGCACACGCACCACGTCGGATGGGACGTGCTCGGTCCGGCCATGGACGGCGACCGCATCGTGTACCAGCTCGGCGCCGACCTGCACGTGCTCGATGTGCGCGACGACAGCGATCGGATCGTCCCGATCACCCTCGCCTCCGATCTCGACCAGACGCGGGAACAGTGGATCGCGAAGCCGATGGACTACCTCACCTCGGCGCAGGTCGCGCCCGACGGCAAGCGGGTGGCCCTCACCGTGCGCGGCGAGGTGTTCGTGTTCCCGGCCAAGCAGGGGCGGCGCGTGCACGTCGATCCGGACAGCGGCACCCGCTATCGCGAGGCACGGTTCATGCCCGACGGGAAGTCGCTGCTGGCCCTGTCCGACCGCTCCGGCGAGATCGAGTTCTGGACGCTCCCCGCCGATGGCCTCGGTGAACCGGTCCAGCGCACAACCGGCGCGACGGTCCTGCGCTGGACGGGGCTCCCGTCGCCCGACGGCAAGTGGATCGCGAGCACCGACAAGAACCACCGCCTGTTCCTGCACGAGGTCGAGACCGGCGAGACCCGAACGGTCGCGCAGTCGCCAATCGGCGATTTCGGCGACATCGCCTGGGCGCCGGACAGCCGCTGGTTCGCGGTGGTCGGTCAGGCCCCGAACCTCTTCCGGCAGGTTTCGTTGTGTCGCGTGGACGATGGGTCCCTCACGCCGGTGACGACCGATCGCTACGACAGCGGCAGTCCGTTCTTCAGCCCCGACGGAAAGTGGCTGTATCTCGTTTCGGAGCGCCATCTCGACACGAGCGTGGACAGCCCGTGGGGGCCGTATCAGCCCGAACCCTACATGGCCAGGACGTCGCAGCTGTTCCAGATCCCGCTGAGGAAGGGCGAGCGCTCGCCGTTCGCACCGGAGGACGAACTGCATCCGGAGAAGGGCGACAAGGACAAGGGCAAGGAGACGAACAAGGACAAGGAGCCGGGATCCGGCACGCCGGACAAGGCGGCCGCGCCGCCAACGCCCGGCGACGCCGCGGCGCCGGAGCAGGCGCCGGCCACGACCTCGACGGAGACCGCCGCCGCGAAACCCGAGACCGTGCCCCCGATTGAGATCGACCTCGACGGCATCGCATCGCGCATTCAGCAGGTGCCCGTGCCGCCGGGCGCGTACGGCGGGCTCGCCGTCAACGACGGAGCGTTGTTCTGGCTCGCCCGCGATCCCGGGGAGAACACGCGCCGGCTGCTCGCGGTCGAGATCGGGCGCGACGAGCACAAGGTGGTGACCGTGGCCGAGAAGGTCTCGGCCTTCGAACTCTCGGGAGACGGCAAGACGCTGCTGGTGCGGCGGAAGGACGACCTGAACCTGATCCCGGCCAAGGCGGCGGCCGCCGACCTTGCGAAGACCGGGATCGACCTCTCCGGCTGGCTGGTCTCGGCGGCCCCGCGCATGCAATGGCGACAGATGTTCCTGGATGCGTGGCGACTCCACCGCGACTACTTCTACGACCCCGACATGCATGGCGTGGATTGGGCGGCCATGCGGGACAAGTACCTGCCGCTGGTCGATCGCGTGACCACACGTGCCGAGCTGTCGGACCTGTTGGCCCAGATGGTCGCCGAACTGTCGGCGCTCCACACGTTCGTGTACGGCGGCGATCTGCGCCAAGGGCCGGACAAGGTCCAGGTTGCCGGTCTCGGAGCGCTGCTCGAACGCGACGCGGACGCCGGCGGGTGGCGCGTCGGTCGGATCTTCCGCAGCGATCCCGACGAGCCCGAGTCCGCCGGGCCGCTGGCGCGACCCGGATCAGAGGTGGCCGAGGGCGAGCTGATCGAGCGGATCGACGGCGTCTCCACGCTCTCCGTGGCCGATCCGTCGATACTCTTGCGCAACAAGGCCGGTCGCCAGGTTCGACTCGAGGTTCGATCCGCCGGCCCCGAGGAGGCGTCGCGGGCGGTAATCGTCGAGCCCATCGGCATGCGCGAGGAAGCGAACCTGCGCTACGGCGACTGGGAGCTCTCTCGGCGCGAAGCGGTCGAGCGCCTGGGCGAGGGGCGTCTCGGCTACGTGCACCTGAGGGCGATGGGCGACTCGGACTGGACCGCGTGGGCCAAGAACTACTACCCCGTGTTCACGCGCGAGGGCCTGATCATCGACGTGCGACACAACCGCGGCGGGAACATCGACTCGTGGATCCTCTCCCGGCTGCTGCGCAAGGCGTGGTTCACGTGGAGCGACCGGGTCGGAGCGCCGCCGGAATGGAACATGCAGTACGCGTTCCGCGGCCACGTGGTCGTGCTGTGCGACGAATGGACGGCGTCGGACGGCGAGGCGTTCACCGAAGGCATCAAGCGCCTTGGCATCGGCACCGTGATCGGCACCCGCACCTGGGGGGGCGAGATCTGGCTTTCGTCCAGCAACAACCTGGTCGATCGGGGCATCGCCACGGCCGCGGAGACCGGCGTGTACGGCCCGGAGGGCGCGTGGCTCATCGAGGGCCACGGTGTGGAGCCGGACATCGTGGTCGACAACCTTCCGCACGAGACCTACAACGGCCGCGATCGTCAGCTCGAGCGCGCAATCGAGGTCCTGCAGGAGCAGATCCGTCGGGAGCCCGTGGTCGTTCCGGCGCGGCCGGCGTTTCCGGTAAAGAAGTAGACCAGCTTGGGGACGGAGGGCGCGGTGGAATGTGGGGGGCGGTGGAAGGGCGGGGGGCGGGGGGGGGGGGGTATCAGTCGACCGGCGTGGGGACGGAGGGCGCGTGGTGGCGTGCGGAGACGGGGAGCGTTCGGGGGCGTGGGG
>JAGQOG010000132.1 GCA_020427695.1 Phycisphaerales bacterium | reverse complement strand
GAGTCCAGCGCCATCCTTCGATCCGTCGCGGACGGCCCTGATGTCAACGAGCGTCCAGTTTCCCGCGACCGTCTGGCCGATGAAGATGCCGGAGGTCACCACGCTCGTGCTGCGCTTCGACAGGAGTGCGAGACCCGCCGCCACGAGAACGAGGCTGGCGAGTGTTGCGAGCAGCGCACGCCATGGCCGGCGTCGTGGCGGTCGCCACGTTGACGCCGTGCCGCACTCGGGACACCGCTCGGCGAACCGGACGGCTTCGTCCTCGGTCCGGAGTTCTCCCGACATCAAGGCGCCCTCCCCGAGCTGCGGTCGGACCGTTGGCTGCGGCCTTCACCGATCATTGGCTGCGATCGGCCCCGGGGCCACCGATGCCGATCGGCCGGTACGCCGAGGCGCAACGTGCGGTCCGGAGTCCTCGAGGCGAACCGGCTGTTCTGACGCAACGGTGCGGGAAGCGATGGATCGCTCGGCCGGCGAGCGCGTCGGGATCCGCGCTCGAGCACCGGTGTCAAGGGCACGAACCGATCGGCGTGGCGAACGTACTGAGCAGATGCGGTTCGACGGATTGGCGGATTCGTTCCGAGCGGCGCTCACGGCCTGTTGTACAGTGCCCCAAAGGAGGCGTCACATGACCACTGGCACCACCGGGATCGAGTCGTTGCGGAAGCGGTTCCAAGGCAAGATCCTCACGCCGAGCGATGTCGGCTACGACGACGCCCGCGCGATCTGGAACGCGATGGTGGACAAGCACCCCGCGATCATCGCGCGTTGCGCGGGCGTTCAGGACGTCGTGCGCGCCGTCAACTTCGCGCGCGACAACGGGCTCGTGCTCGCCGTGCGCGGGGCCGGACACCATGTCGCCGGGAACTCCCTGTGCGACGACGGACTCGTTGTCGACCTGTCCGGGATGAGAGCCGTCACGGTGGACGCCGGCGCGCGGCGCGCCGTCGCCGAGGCGGGCGCCACGCTCGCCGACTTCGATGCCGCAACGCTTGCCCACGGGCTCGCGACGCCGGTGGGCATCAACTCCACGACCGGTATCGCCGGGCTGACCCTCGGCGGCGGATTCGGCTGGCTCAGCCGGAAGTACGGCATGACGGTGGACAACCTGGAGTCGGCCGAGGTCGTGACCGCCAAGGGCGAGGTCGTGCACGCGGATGCTCGCGATCACGCCGATCTCTTCTGGGCCCTGCGCGGCGGCAGCGGCAACTTCGGCGTGGTGACCAAGTTCGAGTTTCGGCTGCACGAGATCCGGCCGAATCTCCTGAGTGGACTCATCGTGTATCCGTTGGCGGAGGCGAAGTCGGTGCTGAAGCAGTACCGCGACTTCGCCGCCCGGGCGCCAGAGGAGCTGTCCGTCTGGACCGTGCTGCGGCAGGCGCCCCCGCTGCCGTTCCTGCCCGCCGATGCGCATGGCACGGGGGTGATCATCCTGGCGCTGCTCTACGCCGGCGATCCCGCCAAGGGCGAGGAGCTCATCACGCCACTGCGGACGTTCGGCACGCCGGTGGGCGAGCACGTCGGCGTCCAGCCGTTTGTCGCCTGGCAGCAGGCCTTCGATCCGTTGCTCACGCCAGGGGCCCGCAACTACTGGAAGTCGCACAACTTCACGAGCCTCGCCGACGGCCTGTTCGATGTGATGATCGAGTACGCCGGCCGGCTCCCGTCGCCCCAATGCGAGATCTTCATCGCCGCGATCGGCGGTGCCACGAAGCGTCCGGCTCCCTCCGCGACCGCGTATCCCCACCGCGCCGCCGAGTTCGTGATGAATGTCCACGGCCGCTGGACGGATCCCGCCGACGACGATCGCTGCATCGCCTGGTCCCGGGAGTACTTCAAGGCTTCCGCTCCCTTCGCCAGCCAGGGCGCCTACCTGAACTTCATGACCGCCGACGAGGTGGACCGCGTGCGTGCCGCGTACGGTCCGAACTACGACCGGCTGGCACAGGTCAAGAGGAAGTACGATCCGGAGAACCTGTTCCACACGAACTGGAACGTGAAGCCGGCGTGAGCGAGGATGCCCAGGATTCGTCGAGGTTCCGGTCCGGAGTGAAGCCATGTTGAGCACCGCCGTCGGGGCCATCCTCGCCATGGGCCTCCAGGGTTCGCCCGAGTTCGCCGCGTTTCCGGTGGATGCCCTGCTGGCGGCGATTCGCGCGCAGTCGGTTCACCGGGATCGCGTCTCCTGGCCGGAGGTCGAGCCCGAGGTGCGGGCCCAGGTCGACGCGGCCACCACCAATGCGGAACGGGCGAACGCGATCGTGGCGCTCTTCGCCCGTATGGGCGACGTGCACAGCCAGCTGGTCTATCGGGGCCAAACGTACGCGCACTACGAGGGCATGGACGACGCGGTGCGAGCCCGGCTTCTGCCGCTCCTCGAGCGCGAACGGGCCCAGCAGGGCAAGGCCGTGACGCAAGTGATCGACGGGCACATCGGGTATGTGCTGGTCCCCGGCTTCCAGATCGGCCTGGACCGGGTCGAGGTCGTCGGCGCAGCGCTGCGCCGGCAGGTCGAAGAGCTCGCCGAGAAGCAACTCGACGGCTGGATCATCGATCTGCGCCTCAATGGCGGCGGCAACCTGTATCCCATGCTGTTGGGGCTCTACCCGATTCTCGGTGACGGTGTCGTGGGCGGAACGACCGACGCTTCGGGGAGGGTGGTGCAGCGATGGGTCCTGAAACCGGACGGACTCTTCTGGCGCGACGAGATGGGCGACCGGAGAATCGCGTCGGGCGCCGCGCCCAAGGCGCCGGTCGATCCCGCGGTGCCAGTGGCGGTGCTCGTCGGACCGCTCACGATCAGCTCCGGCGAAGCGCTGGCACTGGCGTTTCGAGGGCGACTGCACACGGCGCTGATCGGCGAACCCACCGCGCGGGGGTACACGACGGTGACCAATCCACTGGTGATCGACGCCGACACCGTGCTCAACCTCGCCGTCGGATACATGGCCGATCGAACGGGCGCGGCATGCAGGGAGTTCGTGGCGCCGGACGTGGTCGTCGAGGGCGGGGAGTCGTTCGATGTCCTCGCCGACGATCGGCAGGTTCAGGAGGCGCTGAAGTGGATCCGGGGCGAGCTCGCTGACCCACCGCCGCCCGCTCCCCCACCGTCGCCTCCGCCGGCCGAGCCGCGCCCCGCGTCGGCCGTCGCGCCAGCTCGTGCTGCGGTAAGCGAGATCGTCATGGTGCCGGGAATGGAGATCGCTGCCACCACCGACCTGGGCACAATCACGATCGTGGCGGGATCGGGTCGTTGGCGAACGTACCGGTGGAACGAGTGCGAACGATCAGTTGAGTTGTGGCCGCGGCCGGCGCGCTGGTACGGGAAGTTCGGCCTCTACTATCCCGGCCCGGGCGACCACTGGGCCGAGTGCGATGGGATCACCCGGGGAGTGGTGGACGAGGCCTGGTGGCCGTGCGAG
>JAGQOG010000131.1 GCA_020427695.1 Phycisphaerales bacterium | reverse complement strand
ATGCAAGCGCTCTCCCAGCTGAGCTACAGCCCCAACGCCTCCCGGCCCCGGTCACGGGTGCCTGAGGAGAATCGGACACACTATCGCTCCATCGGTCCGTTTTCAAGGACGCTGAAGGGTTCGCCATGGACCCTGGGCGACCCCATGGGCATACTGGAGGGGACCTCGCGGCCCGTTCCCGAGCCGCACTCGATCTCGGGGCCTCCGCCCCGCCCGTCGCCCCCATCGGTTGCCGAGTGTGGGGCCAGGCCCGTCCATGGCCGATGAACCCACGGACGGATCAAGGACATGACTTCCCGCGTGCTGACCATCCTCCTGGCGTGTGCCGTCGCAGCCGGTTCTGGCCAGTTGCGCTGCGGCATTCGGGGTGGAGCGGCATCGACGGTGTCGGGCGAGTGCTGTTGCGCGCCCTCCGGAACGGAGGGAGCCGACGGCGACGCGACCGATTCGTGCTGCCGTTCGCACACCACCGAGGAAGCCGAGACGCCCGCATCCTCACCGGCCGCGCCGTGTCCGTCGTGCCTCACGTGTCGCGTATCCGTTCCGGTCGTACCCGACACCGGTCGTGCCATCACGGCACCACCACTGGTGTCGTTCGGCATGCTCGCCGCGACCGCCGCGACGCCGACGCGGTTCGACGCCGCGCGACGGATCGAGCGCGTCTGGTGCCGGGCCGGTCCGCCCCGACCGCCGACGCTCCTGTCGCTGCGCTGCCTGCTCCTCGTGTAGCCCGCCTCGTTCGCCGTCTGTCCCGCCGGTCGTCGATCGACCGTGCGGGTGATGTCGCGCGCTCTCGGCGCGACAGGCGATCGCCATGAGCGGCCGCACGCTTGGCACGAGGAGAACTCATGAACGCCACCCTCAGCGATCTCAGCTCGCTTGGAACGAATGCCGCGCCCGATGTCAAAGGGGCCACCGCTGCCACCGGGGCCCACCAACACGCGCCCATTCCGTTGCCGCACCGCCGTTGGGCGACGCGCCTCGCGCTCCCCCTCGGCGCGGTGGCCGTTGCCGTCGCACTCTTGGCGTACTCGGCCCGCGACGCCCTCTTGCCGGCGGTGGCCGTCCGAGTGGTCCCTGTGGTGGCTCGACCAGCGGAAGGGGGGCCGTCGCCGGCTTCCGGCGCCACCGCGGAGGCGCCACCGGTTCGAACGATCATCGCCCAAGCGGCCGGCTGGATCGAGCCCGATCCGTTCCCGGTATCAGTCTCCGCCCTGACGCCTGGCGTGGTCAGCGAAGTGCCCGTCCTCGAGGGCGCCGTGGTCCGAACTGGCGAGGTGGTGGTGCGGCTGGTCGATCGCGACGCCCGCATCGCCCTCGACCGAGCGGAGGCCACGCTCGCACAACGCGGCGCGGAAACGGCGAGGGCGGTTGCAACGCTCGACGCCGCGCGACAGACATGGGACCACCCCTTCGAACGAACTCGGGCCGTGGCGGTAGGCGAGGCGATGTTGGCCGAGGCGGAGGCCGACGTTGTGGCCGCCATCGCGGCCGCCCAATCGGAGCGGGCCAAGCAGGCGGAACTCGAAGACGACCTCCGGCGCAAGGAGCCCCTGGCGGCGTCGGGAGCGGTGCCCTCGGGCGAGATCGCCCTGCTGCGCCTTCGCGTGGAAGCCCAGGTCGCCGCGGCGGATCGTGCGGAAGCGATGGTGCCGTTGACCAAGGCCCGTGTCGCGCGCCAGAGGGCGGAACTCGACGCGGCCCGCGAGGCGCTCGAGTTGCGGATTGAGGAGTCGCAGGCGCTGCACGAGGCCGAGGCGGCCCTCGCCACTGCGCAGGCCGCGCTGCGGAGCGCGGAGGCGGACCGCGACGACGCGGCGCTGCGGCTCGAGCGCATGGAGGTCAAGGCACCGATCGACGGCGTGGTGCTCGCTCGACTGGTTCAGCCCGGTACCGCAGTCAGCCCGATGATGGATGTGCCCCTGGCTGGACAGGTTGTCCGGCTCTACGACCCGCGGCACCTCCAGGTGCGGGTGGATGTTCCGTTGGCGGACGCGGGCAAGGTCGGTGTGGGTACGAAAGCGGAGATCGCGACGGAGGCGCTTCCAGGACGAACGTTCGACGGCGTCGTCTCGCGGGTCGTGCACGAGGCCGACATCCAGCGCAACACGGTTCAGTTCAAGGTCGCGATCGACGATCCCGATCCCCAGCTCAAGCCGGAGATGCTGGCCCGGGTCCGTTTCGTGACGGCGGGCGAGCGAGACACGAACGCTGTTGGTGCCGGCGGGGCGGATCCGGGTCCCGCCGGCGCCGGTGCCGGACTCCAGGTGTTCGTTCCCGAGACGGCCCTGCACGATCGGACAGATCGGTCCGCGTCCATCTTCGTGGTCGATCTCGAGCGACGAGCCGCCTGCGAACGCGTTGTGCGCTTGGGGCACGGGCGCCTCGACGGCCGCAACGGCCCCGACGGAATCGGACCGTGGATCGAGGCCATCGACGGTGTGCGGCTTGGCGATCGCGTGATCATCGAGGCGGCCAGTCCCTTGCGCGACGGGACGCTCGTCCGCGTCGCGCCGGAAGACGACGGGGAGGACACCTGACATGGCGCTCATCGAATGTCGCGGGCTCACGCGCACGTACCGCAAGGGGAGCGCCGAGATCACACCGCTCGAGGCACTCGACCTCGACGTCGAGGCCGGTGACTTCCTCGCCCTGATGGGTCCCTCGGGAAGCGGGAAGACGACGCTCCTGAACCTGATCGCCGGCATCGACCGCCCCTCGCACGGCTCGCTTCACGTGGACGGCGAAGACCTGGCCGCCATGTCGCGCCGACAGTTGGCGGAGTGGCGCAGCCGGAGCGTGGGCTACATCTTCCAGCTCTACAACCTCGTGCCGGTGCTCACGGCGTACGAGAACATCGAGCTGCCCCTGCTGATCCATCCGCTCGCCCGACGCGCCCGCCACCAGCGCGTGAGCCTCGCCATGGAGCTGGTCGGGATCGCCGACCGCCACGACCACTATCCGCGCCAGCTCAGTGGCGGCCAGGAACAGCGGGTGGCGATCGCCCGCGCCATCGTGACCGATCCGCGGATCATCGTGGCCGACGAGCCGACGGGCGATCTCGACGGACGCAGCGCCCGATCGATCATGGAACTGCTTGGCCGGCTGAACGCGGAACTCGGCAAGACGATCGTGATGGTCACCCACGACACCGGCTGCGCCGACCACGCCAAGCGATCGCTCCACCTGGAGAAGGGCCGGCTGGTCGATGTGCCGGTTCCCGAGGGGAGTGCCGCTTGATGATCCCGACCCGCATGCTGCCCCTGGTGCTCAAGCAGATCGTCCGCCACCGGACGCGCACCCTGTTGACGGTGGGGGGCGTGGCCCTGGCCATGTTCCTCTTCTGCTGCGTGCAGGGACTTCAGAACGGCGTCGCGGCGGCCACGGAGCGCAGCGCCGCCGACACGCGCCTGGTCGTCTACCGGCAGAGCCGCTTCTGTCCGTTCGCCAGCCGGCTGCCGGAACGCTACCTGAGCACGATCGAGTCGATCCCCGGCGTGGCCAGCGCCGTCCCGATCAAGATCGTCGTGAACAACTGCCGAGCGAGCCTCGACGTGGTCACCTTCCGCGGCGTTCCGCAACACGCGGTGGACACCATCCTGGCTCGTTTGCACCTTCTCGACGGTTCCATCGAGGCGTTCCGTGCCCGCAGCGACGCCGCTCTTGTCGGCGCGTCGCTGGCGTCGCGACGAGGCCTCAAGGTTGGCGACCGGTTCGATGCCGCCGGCGTGACGGTGAGCGTGGCGGGAATCGTGGCCTCGGAGGAGGCGCAAGACCGCAACGTGGCGTATGTGGACCTGGCCTTCCTCCAGCAGGCGGCGGGGCGGGGCGGACTTGGCGTGGTCACGCAGTTCAACGTCACCGTGGACGATCCCAAGCGGCTCGAGGAGGTGGCGAAGTCGATCGACGAGGCGTTCCGCCACGACGCCGATCCGACCACCACGCGCTCGGAGAAGGCGTTCGTCGCCGCCGCGGCCCGCGACATCGTGGAGATCGCCCGCTTCACCCGCTGGCTCGCCGCCGGCTGTCTCCTGGCGGTGCTGGCCCTGGTCGGGAACGCAATCGTCCTTTCGGTGCAGGACCGGATCGCCGAGCACGCGGTGCTCCAGACGTTGGGCTTCCGAGGTGCAACGATCGCGTGGCTCGTGATCGCGGAAGGCATCGTGTTGGGCGTGGCCGGCGGCGTGGTCGGTGGCGCTGCCGCGCTCGTTGTCCTGCGCTGGGGCGGTTGGGCGATGTCTGTGGAAGGGATCTCCGTCGAGCTGGCGGGGGATACGCTCGCCGTCGCGCTCGGCATCGCCGCGGCGGCGCTTCTGGGCGCCCTGGCCGGACTCGTGCCCGCGTGGCGCGCCGGGCGTCGCGAGATCGCGGAGTGCTTCCGCGCCGTGTAGGCGCTGTTGGTTTGCTGTTCATGCCGCTTGCATCACATCCATCCATCGGGCCTCCGCCGTGCGACTCCTTCCCCTTGAATACGCCGTCCGCAACCTCGGCCGTTCCCGATCGCGCCTGGTGCTCAGCGTCGGCGGGAGCGCCCTGGTCGTGCTTCTTGCGCTCTGTGCGGCGGGGTTCGTGCGGGGGATGGTCGCGGGACTCGCCGGCAGCGGCAGCCCCTCGAACATCATGGTCCTTGGCGCCGGAAGCGAGGAGAGCATCGAGCGCAGCGAGGTGGACGCCGCCACCGCGTCGCTCCTCGCCGCGTCGATCGACGGGCTCCGCACGGCGGGCGGCGTGCTGTTCGTGTCGCCCGAGATCCACTCCCAGCTTCGCGCCTCGACCATGGGCCACGCTGCGGACGACGGACCGTCGATCCTTGTCCGGGGCGTGCTTCCCGAGGCGCTCCTGGTGCATGGTGGTGTGCAGATCGTCGAGGGTCGCTTCCCCCGCGCGGGCGCGAATGAAGTTCTGGTGGGCGATGCCGTCGCACGGGCAATCGGCGCATCCGACGCCGCGCTCGGGCTGGGGAGTGTGCTCACCCTCGGCGAAGAGCCGTGGACCATCGTGGGGCGCTTCGCGTCGCCGCGCACCGTGATGTCCGGCGAGGCCTGGGTGCCGCTCGAGGACCTGCGGGTGTCCACCCGGCGCACGACCGACTCCTGCGTGGTGATTGCACTCGCCGACGCCGAGTTCGACGACGTGGACTTCTTCTGCAAGACACGACTCGACCTTGAGCTCGTCGCCGTGCGCGAAACGGAGTACTACGCCGGGTTGCGCCGGTTCTTCGCCCCGATCCGGATCGTCGTGATCACCACGGCCGTACTGATCGGCCTGGGCGGCGTTCTCGGGGGGCTCAACACGATGTATGCCGCCTTCGCCGCCCGCGTGCGCGAGCTGGGCATGCTCCAGTGCCTGGGCTATCGCCGGATGGCGATCGCCTTGAGCCTGGTGCAGGAATCCACGGTGGCCGCCGCCGCGGGCGCCCTGGTCGCGGCGGCGATCGGATCGTTCGTGCTCGACGGCACCATCATTCGATTCTCGACCGGCACCTTCGGCCTCCGCATCGACGGGCCCGTCATGGCGATCGGCCTGGCATGCGGCTTCCTCGTCGGACTTGTCGGCGCCGTGCCACCTGCGCTCCGCGCCCTGCGCCTGCCGATTCCGGAGGCGCTGAAATCCATCTAGCATCAACCCAGGGAGTTCACTCATGACCGTCCTTCGTTCCATCGTCCTCGCCACCACCTTCATGCTCGGCGGGGTTCCGTGCTTCGCGGCCCCGCCCGCAGGCCTTCCCGATGGACTCCTGGCGTCGAAGGCGCCCGCCGACGCCCAGGACATCGTGGCGGCGAAGAAGACCGCCAAGAAGGGCGACCGCATTTGCGTGCGCGGCCGCATCGGCGGAAGCAAGTCGCCCATGATCGACGGACGGGCGGCGTTCACCCTCGTCGATCTCGAGCTTCCGCCCTGCAACGCCAATCCCGAGGACGGATGCATGCGCCCCTGGGACTACTGCTGCGAGCCGGCGGCGCGGATCGCCGCCCACGCCGCCACAATCCAGGTGGTCGATGCCAAGGGCAAGGTGATCCGCACGGGTCTCGAAGGCACCGGCGGACTTGTCCCGCTGAGCGAACTGGTGGTCGCGGGCACCGTGGTCGCGACCGACGGCGACAAGTTGCTGCTCATCAGCGCCGATGCGATCCACGTCGATCGGCTCGGCACCTGTGCGTTTCCGACCGGATCCGCCGACGACTCCGTGGCGTTGGCGCGAATGGCACCGGCCAAGACCGGCGAATGGATGACGCTGCGCGGACGGATCGGCGGAAGCGAGCCGTTCGCAGCCGACTTCGCGCTCCTGACGCTGGTCGGCGACGACAACCGGAAGGTGCAGATCCGCGTGGACGACTGGAAGGAGCGTCCCGTCGGCGCCACGCTCGAAGGTGTCAACGGCCTCGCCAAGGGCGACGAGATCGTGGTGCGGGCGCAGGTGGTGAAGGACGGATCGTTGCCGCTGCTGCGGGCGGCGAAGATGTGGAGGGTGCCGTGATGGGCGCGGGGATCCAGGCATCTAGGCATCAGGGCATCTAGGCATCTAGGGCGCGTGAAGCGGGCGCGGGTGCCACGGCCATCCTGGCCGTGCGCACGAACCGACCAACTCACGCACATGTTCTCGAACGTTCGACACGGCCAGGATGGCCGTGGCACCCAACGGGGACATACTCTGCGCCAAAGTCCCCCTCGATGCCTTGATGCCTCGATGCCTTGGTACCTCGATGCCTCGATCCCCATCGCGCGCTACTTCACCCACCGCCCGATGAACTCCGAGATCCGCAGGAGTCGATCGATGCGGTCCTTCGGATTGCCGT
>JAGQOG010000130.1 GCA_020427695.1 Phycisphaerales bacterium | reverse complement strand
GTTGGTTCAACGCGGCGTTCGACCGGTTCACGGGCTGGTACGCGGGCCTGGTCAGGGTGTTGGCCCGTGTCTGGCCGCTGTCGCTCCTCGCGTTCGTCGGCCTGGTGTTCGGGCTGTATGTCCTGTTCGGCCGGATCGGCACCGGCTTCGTGCCCGAGGAGGACCAGGGCTACTTCATGGTGATGATCGACATGCCGCCCGCGTCCTCGTTCGCGCGCACGCAAGCGGTCACGGCCGAGGCCGCCAAGATCCTCCGGGGCGTTCCCGGCGTGTCGGACACCGTCGGTGTCGGTGGCTTCGATGTCGTGACCTTCCTTCAGGACCCGGGAATGGGCGCCATCTTCACCCTGCTCAAGCCGTGGAGCGAACGAACGACCGAGGCGCTCTCCGTCGAGGGGATCATGGCGACGGCGCGGAAGCGGCTCGAGGGGATCTCCGAGGCGCGGATCGGCGTCATCAATGCCCCGGCCATCCCGGGCCTGAGCAGCACGGCCGGACTCGAGCTCGAGATCCAGGATCTTGGCGACCGAGGGCCGGCCGCCCTCGCCGACGTCACCGAGGCCTACCTCGCCGCGGCGCGGAAGCGCCCCGAGCTCGGCCCCATGCTGACCACCTACTCGGCCGGCCTGCCCCAGCGCTTCCTCGATGTCGACCGCACGAAGGCCATGACCCTGGGTGTCGATCTCGACGACCTGTTCGACACCCTGCAAGTGAACGTCGGGTCGATGTACGTCAACCAGTTCAACCGGTACGGACGGGTCTACCGCACCTACGTCCAGGCCGAGAGCGAGGCTCGGGCCAGCGAGGACGATCTCGGCCGCCTCCGGGTGCGCAACGCCGCCGGCGAGATGATCGACCTCAACGCCCTGGCCACGGTCAAGCCGATGTTCGGTCCGTTCAACGTCGATCGCTACAACCTCTACCGCTCGGCGCTCGTGATCGGATCGGCCTCGGCCGGAACCAGCAGCGGCGCGGCGCAGCAGGCCATGGAGGAGGTCGCGGACGAAGTGCTTCCCGACGGGTACACCACGCAATGGACCTCGACCGTCTACCAGCAGCGGCAGGCGGGCACCGTTGCCCCGATCATCTTCTGCCTCTCGCTGGTCGTCGTGTTCCTGGTGCTGGCGGCGCAGTACGAGAGCTGGACGATGCCGCTCATGGTCATCCTCGCCATCCCGATCGGGATCCTCGGCGCCATCGCCGGACTGATCCTCCGCAAGCTGGATCTCGACATCTACGCCCAGGTCGGCCTGCTGATGCTCATCGGTCTGACGGCCAAGAACGCGATCCTGATCGTGCAGTTCGCGAAGGTCCGTCGCGAGGCGGGCACGCCGATCATGGACGCCGCGGTGGAGGCCGCGCGCATTCGCCTGCGGCCGATCCTGATGACCGCCCTGGCGTTCATCTTCGGCGTGGCCCCGTTGGCCTTCGCAAGTGGCGCCGGCGCCTACGCCCGCGTCGGGATCGGCACCGTCGTCGGTTCGGGCGTCCTCGCTTCGACGGTGCTGATCGTCTTCGTGCCGCTGTTCTACATCGTGATCCAAGGCGCGCGGGAACGGGTCGTGGGTCCGCCGCCGGAGGTGCGGGAATGAGGGTACTCAAGTGCTGGTCGATCGTGCCGATCCTGCTCCTCGCGGCCTGCGACGCCGAGCGCAAGCCCTCGGCGCCGCCGCCTCCGGTGGCGCCCACGGTGCACGTGCAGCCGGCGCGGCGGGAGACGATCCCGCTCTCCCTCGAGTTCAGCAGCACGCTCGAGGCGATCCGGACCGTGCGCTTCATTCCCCGGGTGAGCGGCTACGTGATGAGCCGCCCCTTCGTCGAGGGCGCCGAGGTCAAGGAAGGCGATCTCCTCTACCAGATCGATCCGCGCCCCTTCGAGGCCCAGCTCACGCGCTACCAGGCCCAGCTCGCGTCCAACCTCGCCCTCCAGGACTATCAGGACGCCGAGCTCAAGCGGGCCGAGAAGGCGTTCAAGGAAGGCGCCCTCTCCGAGAACGAGCGGCTCCAGTACATCGCCAACGCCAAGGAGGCGGTGGCGGCGGTCGAGGCGACGAAGGCGATGATCGTGGCCACGAAACTCGATCTCGAGTACGCCCGGATCACGGCGCCGTTCGCGGGCCGCGTGCAGGACACGCTGATCGACGAGGGGAACCTGGTCACGGCGGAGCAGACGATCCTCACCTCGCTGGTGCAGCTCGACCCGATCTACGCCCTCTTCAACGTGAGTCGCGAGCAGCTCGACGCGGTGCAGACGATGATCGAGCAGGGGCTCGTCGCCGGCGCCAACGGCCCCGACACGTGGAAGGCGTTCAAGGCGACCGTGCATCTCCGGGACGGCAGCGCCTATCCGAAGGACGGTCACCTCGACTTCGTCGCCGCGCGGATCGACCCGCAGACGGACATGCTCCTGGCCCGTGCCGTCTTCCCCAATCCCGGCGACGGCGCCCACGGCATCACCCTCATTCCGGGTCAGTACGTGCGTCTGGTCCTCCACCTCGGCGAACGGCCCGACGCTCTTCTGGTTCCCCAAGCGGCCATCAGCGAGACGCCCGCGGGCACGTTCGTCTTCGTCGTGGACGATCAGAGCAACGCCCGCCGCAAGCCGGTCACGATCGGGGCGATCGTCGGCACCAACGTCGTCGTCGAGAAGGGCCTGGAGGCGGGGGACCGGGTGATCAGCAGCGGCACGCAACTGGTGAGTGACGGTGCCCGCGTCAAGGTGGCGGCGGACGACAAGTAGATCGGGAAACGGCCACCCGATTCCGCGTGCGATCCGTGGTGGCGGTCGCGGTTCCTCCAGCGGCGGCCACCGTCACTTCGGTGGCCGCCGACCAGGCCGCCGCTTCGGTGAGATCGTCCGAATGACGAGTCGGCCGCGTCCGTCGGACGGCAACGGGACGCTCGCCAGGTCGATGGCCGCCGCGATCAGCGCTTCGATGTCCGGATGCGCCAACTGGCGAGCCGTCTCCACCCGGACGAAACGGACCTGCTTGCCCGATCCCTGGAGCAGCTTGTTCGGGTCGGGCAATCGAGGTCCGTTCATGAGGTACAGACGCACGCCATCGGCGCGAGCAGCGAACGACACGATCGCGTCGGTGGGTCGATCCGTCGGCGCGTACGCGATGACGAAGAACGTGTTGTAGTCGTACACCAGCTCGTTGGCCGTGGGGAACCGCTTGCGGAGCGCGGTCCGGACCGAGCGGATCAGGCTCTGTTGCTTCGGATCGAACATCTCGACGAGGGTTCGAAGCAAGGCCGCCGGTGTGTCGTTCGCATCCGCCGAGTTGGCTGCCATCCCATCCTCCAGGTTCGTTCGAGGGATGCTGCACGCCCCATTCGGGACACTCGCCCGGATTTGAGGGCGACGCATCATGACCGTGCGTCGGTGTTTCCTTCGTCCCTCGGTCCCTCTGTTCCAGCACACAGAGCCTGCGACGTTCCCTTGGGGTCAGTGCGGCGCCGATCGGCGAGCGGAGCCGAACGGTTCGAGAACACATGAGCCGACCCTACGACTCGGTCAGCAGATCGAGGTAGGCGTGGTAGGCGTACACCCGGTCACGCTGCTTGCCAGTGGTCTCGCGAAGCACGCCGAGTTCCTCCAGCAACTCGATTGCC
>JAGQOG010000129.1 GCA_020427695.1 Phycisphaerales bacterium | reverse complement strand
TGGTTCAGAGAGTCCTCGTTCGAATCGAGGCGGGCCAGCTTGCTTCCCCCCCCCACCGCCCCTCTCATGACGGAATCGTCCGCCCATCACCCCCGCTCGCAGGCCGGCCCCAACGGGTCCGAGGGCGGCGATTGGACCGGTCGACCCTTGGCGGCCGTGGTGCTCGCGGCCGGCAAGGGAACCCGCATGCGAAGCGATCTGCCGAAGGTCCTTCACGAGATCGCCGCGGAGCCCATGGTGCGCTGGGTGGTCCGAGCCGTTCGCGAGCTTGGCGCTCGACCGATCGCGCTGGTGGTCGGCCATGGCGCCGAACTCGTCCGAAAGGCGTTGGCCGGTCCCGGCGGCGCGGCGCCGGAGGACCTCGCGTTCGCGGTGCAGGAGCCCCAGCTCGGAACGGCGCACGCGGTGGCGCAGGCGCGTCCGATGCTCGAGTCGCTCGGCGACGGTGACGTGTTCGTTCTTTGCGGCGACGGTCCGCTGATCCGCGTGGAGACGCTGCGGCGACTGCTGGAGGTGCATCGCAAGTCGGGGGCGGCAGCCACGCTCGCCACCGCGGTGATCGCCGATCCCGCGGGCTACGGACGCGTCCTCCGCGACGCCGACGGCCGGTTCCGCTGCATCCGGGAGCAGAAGGACGCATCGCCGGAGGAGCTCGCCGTCCACGAGGTCAATCCCAGCTACTACTGCTTCCGCGTCGCCGACCTCCTGGCCGCGCTCGAGCGTGTCGACAACCGCAACGCCAAGGGCGAGTACTACATCACCGACGTCTTCGAGATCCTCCTTCGGGACGGCCGCCGCGTGGAGGTGGTCGACGCCGTGCCGCCGGAGGATGTGCTTTCCATCAACACGCCGGAGCAGCTTGCGGAGGTGGACGCGGTCATGTCGCGGCGCCTCGGCCGGGGCCCCGCGCCGCTCGTCACGGGAAGGTGACGCCATGAGCGCCAACGACCGAGAGCACCTGAAGATCTTCGCGGGCCGAACGGGCGTGGATCTCGCACGGGCGATGTGCGAGCATCTCGAGCTTCCGCTTGGCCTCGGGTACGTCTCGCTGTTCGACGACGGCGAGCTCTTCGTCAAGCTGGACGAGGACGTGCGCGGCCGCGACTGCTACGTGGTGCAGTCGACGTGCGATCCGGTCAACGCGAGCCTCATGGAGCTCCTGATCTACATCGACTGCCTGCGCCGCGCATCGGCGAAGCGCATCACGGCGGTCATCCCCTACTTCGGCTACGCCCGACAGGACCGCAAGGACGAGGGGCGGGTGCCCATCACCGCGAAGCTCGTCGCCAACCTGATCACCACCTCCGGCGCCGACCGGGTGCTGTGCATGGATCTCCATGCCGCCCAGATCCAGGGCTTCTTCGACCTTCCGGTCGACCACCTGAGCGCGGCGCCGGTGTTCCTGGAGTACTTCCGCTCCCGCCGCGACGAGCTCGGCGAGTGCGTGGTCGTGTCGCCCGACGTCGGCAACGTGAAGGTGGCGAACATGTTCGCCAATCAGCTCAACTACGACCTTGCCATCATCGACAAGCGGCGGAGCTCGGGCAGCCGGGTCGTGTCGAAGAACCTGATCGGCGACGTCGACGGCCGCACGGTCCTCATGTTCGACGACATGATCTCGACCGCCGGCACGGTGTGCGAGGCGGCGAAGCTCGTGATGGCCCACGGCGCCGTCGACGTGATCAGCGCCGCCACCCATCCGGTGCTCGTGGGCCTCGCCATGCAGCGGCTCGTCGAAGCGCCGATCAGCCGCGTGATCGTCAGCGACACCATACCCAACGGCGTTCGCACCGCGCCGATCGCCGACAAGCTCGAGATCCTCACCGTCGCGACCCTCCTGGGCGAGGCGGTCCATCGCATTCACCACGACCAGTCCGTTTCCGCTCTCTTCCGCGGCGGCGCCGAAACCAAGCGCTGACCGCCGCGCCCGAACGAGCGGCCGCCCGAGAGGCGTCCGCAGGAGTCCATACCGACATGCAGCACGAGACCCCGACCATCGTCGCGAACAAGCGCGAACACCTCGGCTCCCGCTACGCGCAGCGTCTGCGCCGCGAGGGCAAGCTTCCCGCCGTGATCTACGGACACAAGACCGATCCGATCCCCGTCAGCGTCGACGAGAAGTCGACCCTCGGACTGATCCGCCACGGCGTCCACGTGCTGAACGTCAGCATCGACGGCTCCACCACCGAGACCTGCCTGGTGCGCGAGCTCCAGTTCGGCTATCTCGGGGACAACGTGATCCACCTGGATCTCTCGCGCGTCGATCTCGACGAGATCGTGGAGGTCTCGGTGCATCTCCGTTTCGTCGGCACTCCGGAGGCCGCACGGAAGCCCGGCTCCATCGTCACCCACGACATCACCGAGCTGCCGGTGCGGTGCAAGGTGCGAGACATTCCCGAGGAGATCAAGGTCGACCTGGGTTCGATGGGGATGACGCTGCTCGCCAGTGCGATCAGCCTGCCGGCGGGGGTGAGCCTTGCCGTCGAGCCCAACGACATCGTGTGCCGTGTCGAAGCCGTCGTCGAGGAAGAGGCGGCCGGCGAGGCCGTCGAGGCCGAGGCCGAACCGACCACGCCCGAGGTCATCGGCGAGAAGGAGAAGGAGGCCAACGAGGCCAAGGAGGGCGACAAGAAGTGAAGCTGATCGCCGGACTTGGCAATCCCGGCGCGGCATACGAGCGGACCCGACACAACGTCGGGTTCGAGGTCGTCGATCGCCTCGCACGCCGCTTCGCCGATCCCGCGACGGCGGGGCCGGCCAAGGCCAAGTTCCACGGTCTGCTGCTGGACGCCCGCATCGGCGACGAGCGGGTGCTCCTCCTGAAGCCCACCACGTTCATGAACCGGTCCGGCCTTGCCGTCGCCGAAGCCGTCCGATTCCACAAGCTCTCCCCGGAACGCGATCTTCTGGTCGTCGTCGACGACCTGGCGCTGGCTTGCGGTGTGGTGCGCCTGCGACCGGACGGCGGTCCCGGCGGCCACAACGGCCTGGCGGACCTCGAGCAGAAGCTCGGCACGTCGAGCTATCCGCGCCTTCGCGTCGGGATCGACGCTCCGGGAGGTGTTCCGCAGCACGACTACGTGCTTGGACGCTTCCGTCCGGACCAGCTCGATCGCCTCGAGCCCGCGCTCGACGAAGCCGTGGATGCGGCCGCCTGCTGGGCCGTGCACGGCATGACCGAAGCCATGAACCGCTACAACCGGCGGAACACCGCCTGATCTTCCCGAACCGAATCGAATCCGTCTCCCGATCAACACGCCCCTTCGGGCGCTCACACAAGCGAGTCCAGCCATGAGCGAAGTCCGTTCCGCCTACTACGAAGCGATGTTTCTGTTCCCGCAATCCGCCACCGCCGACCTTCAGGGCTGCGTGGACCATGTCACCGACATCCTGACCAAGCACGGCGGGGAGATCGTCGCCTTGCGAAAGTGGGATGAACGCCGACTGGCCTACGACATCGCGGGGAACAAGCGGGGTCTGTATCTCCTCGCCTACTTCCATGCGAAGACCACCGCCCTCGCCGCGATCGAGCGCGACTGCAACCTGTCCGAGCGCCTGCTCCGGGCCATGGTGGTGAAGGCCGACCACATGACGCGAGAGCAGATGGAGGCGCTGGAGGGACGGCAGCAACTCGCCGACGAGATCAACCTGCGCAGCACCTCGCCCGCGGGCGCGGTCGTGGCCGAGGAACCCGAGGAGGAGACGGTTCCGGCCGACGACGACTCGGACTGATGTCCGACCGTGCGGTGCCCGGGTGGCCACGGGTTCGAGCTGGACTGCCGGCTCGACTTCCGACCTGAGTTGGGGCCGCCGACCGCCGGTGTCAGCTCATTGTCAGCCATGCCGGACAAAAACCGTACATCCTGCGAGAACGGTGTTTGGGCAGGGTAGTATGCTCGGTGGTTTGCGGGCGGGTCGAGTGGTCACGGTTCGAGGAAGCCGGCAGTTGGTCTGGGTCGGGAAGGTCGTGGCTGTTCGACGGCCAGCGTTGGAAGCCGCTCGATGGTGCTTGCGTCCCGGCACCCGAACGGACCGGCCACCTCGGATGGCTCGGACGGCCCGGACGGCTCGGAAGTTCGATCGAGACGGTAGCGACCCGATCGAGGTCGCTGAAAATTGGATAACGGGTCTGGGCGGCAGGTGGTCGTCGATTCCCCTTGCGAGCATGAACGCCTCCCCTCTGAACAGGAGCGACGAATGGCCAGCTACAACAAGGTCGTCCTGATGGGCAACCTGACGCGCGATGTCGAACTGCGATCCACGAACAACAACCAATCGGTCGCGAACCTCGGCCTGGCGGTGAACCGGCGCTATCGCACCGCGGACGGCGAGGATCGCGAAGAAGTCACGTTCGTCGATTGCGAGGCCTGGGGTCGCACGGCGGAGACGATGGCGAAGTACCTCTCGAAGGGCCGCCCCGTCTTCATCGAAGGCCGGCTCAAGCTCGACTCGTGGCAGGACAAGGACGGCAACAAGCAGTCGCGGCTGCGCGTGGTCGTTGAGAACTTCCAATTCATCGATTCCCGCGGTGGCGGCGAGTCACGCGACGACGGCGGTGGCCGTCCGGCTGCAGCGGCGCGAAGCGCGTCGGCCCCCGCTCGTCACGACAGCCCCGCCGAGGAGGACATCCCCTTCTGATTGCTCCCACCGCACGCTCGGACGGAGTCCGTTGTTCGCGGCGCGTGTCGCCAAGTGAAGCCGGGATCGGTCTTGGCCTGCCGCAGCAACGGGATTCCTCGGGCCGGGATTGTCAAGAATGGTCTGTCAAGCGCGATTCGCCAGGTTGGTTCGTCGGGTCGATTCGCCAGGTTGGTTCGTTGGGTTGGTTCGTTGGGTTGGTTCGTTGGGTTGGTTCGTTGGGTTGGTTCGTTGGGTTGGGCCGTCGGGACGCGACGGCATCCATCGGCCTCCTTCCCGCTCCCTGCGGGCATCCGGAGCCCTTTCCCACCCACTCGCTGGGGCGGCGTCCCCGCTCCTAACTTGACTCGAAAGGACAGCGACAAATGGCACGCACAATCGAACTCCTGCTTCTTCGCAACATCGAGAACCTCGGCATCGTGGGCGATGTCGTCAAGGTCAAGCCCGGATACGCCCGCAACTTCCTGCTCCCGCACAACCATGCCGAGTTTCCGACGGCGGAGAAGATAGAAGCGCTGAAGGAGGATCGCGCACGGGCGATGGCCCAGCTCGAAGCGCTGCGCAAGGAGCGCGAGTCGCTCCTCGAGAAGTTGGCGGACGTGGAGATCGCCCTCACCCGCAGCTGCAACGACCAGGGCCTGCTCTACGGTTCGATCTCGCAGCGCGACATCGCCGAGGGGCTGGAGGCTGCCGGCTACCCGGTCGAGGTCCGAGCCGTCCGGCTGAACCAGTCGATCCGCCGGATCGGCACGTACCACGTCCCGATCCAGTTCTCCCGCGAGCTCAAGACCGAGATCTCGATCCAGATCCTCCCCGATCGCGAACTCGAGCAGTTCATGGAAAAGGAGGAGGCGGCGGTCGAAGCCGAGGCGAGCGAGAGCGGCGAGTCGGAGGCAACGGTCGGTGCCGCCGCAGAGAAGTCCGGCGTCGGCGACCGGAAGGCCCAGCCCGAGCGGGCAGCCAGGGACAAGTCGGAGCGTGCCTGAAGACCCTCGCCGCACGACATCCGACGCGTGAGCCCTTGGGAGCCGGACCAGGCCCTTCGCGAACTCTCGCGTGCAAGTGTTCGGGTCGAACATGGCGGAGCGGCTCGGCCGCTCCGCCATTCAATTGCGCATTCGCCGGGAGTGTTTGGATCGCATGCGCCGCTCGAACGCTCGAACGGCTCGGACCGACCCCGCCCGGAAGCACCGAGGAGCGCGAACCCGAACGGAGTGCAACGTCCGCTCCGGCGTTCGGGCTACCGGCCAAGGCGAACAAGGGACCGATCGGTTCCGCTGCGCAGTTGCGCCGTCGAGCGGTCGTGCTGTCGTGCTGTCGCACGGGGCGCCCTGACGCCCTGTCGTCCACGAGCTTGACCGTGGCGCCCCACCGCGCCGCTCCGACGACGACTCGGGGCACCGGGCCAGCAGGCTGGCTGCCGCAGGCGCTCAGCAGCCGTCGGCGCGAGCCGGTTCGATGATGAACTGCAGCTCGAGAAACCGCGCGACGTAGTCGAGGATGCTGGACGTCTCCGGAATGTCCGGGTTGTTGGTCGCACCCGCGGGTTCGAACCGCATGTTGCGGAACCGGTCCACCGCGTCCTGCAGCGGAAGCCCGTACTGGAGCGAGAGGCTGAACGCCCGACAGAATCCTTGGATGAGCCCGGACAGCGTCGAGCCCTCCTTCGCGATCTTGATGAAGATCTCGCCCGGACGTCCATCCTCGAACAGGCCCACCGTCAGGTAGCCCTCGTGGCCCGAGATGTTGAACTTGTGGGTGATCGAACGACGGGTCTGGTTGAGCAGATCGCGTTGGTGGGTGGCGACCATCGTGTCGTGTTCCCTGCTCATGGCGTCAAGCATACCGGGCCAGCGCTGGCGGCGACCAAGCCGCCAGTGTTCGCGCCGCCGGCAACTCGCTTCGTATCGACCGCCGCGGCCGCTGCGCTTCAGTTTCTCGCGTCCGTGCGCGAATCGAGGTCGTCTTCGGCGATGAACGCTCCGTCCTTGAACGGCGACTCCGCCAGAAGGGCCTCCATGACGCGTTCCGCCTCGCCCTGGTCCACCACGAAGCAATGGAGGATGACCAGGTCGTCGCCGATCTCGAGGCCCTGGCAGGAACCGATCCCGCCCGCCTCGAGGGCCAGTCCCAGTTGGTCGGCGAATCGCTCGATCGCCCCGTCGTCGCCTGTGCCGGTCTGCGAATCGCGCGGAATGGCCAATTGCATGAGTTCCTCGCCAAACTCGTCCGCCTCGACGAATCCCTCCTCCGATGCCGCATCGATCTCGGCCTCCACGGCATCCGGACCGGCAACACCCGCCGCGACCGGCCGGCGGCGGATCTCCCCCGGTTCCCCGAGCCGCCCCTCTCGGATCACCACATGGCCCGCCTCCCCGCCGATCTCCCGATAGAGCACGAGTCCGCTCGCCTCGTCGCGTTTCCACAACATCGTTTCCATGTGCACCTCCGAGTACGAAATGTCGCCAACGGTCCGGTCGGCCCGCCGTCTGTCGATCGAACGCACCTGATCGGCCGCGACGCGCAAGGCCAACGAGACGATTGCTGCCGTGTCACCGCCTCCAGCACCCAACGCCGAAGTCGACGGCTCCGGATCGACGATCCGGAACCAGAGGACGGCGGACGACCGATCGCGAACGGCGAGCGCGAACAGGCACCGAGCGACAATCCACGTCCCAGCAACGACCGGGAATGGCCGACCCCAAGCACGGAATGCGCGCCCCGATCCCCGGCGAGCGTCATTCTACACGTCGTTCGTGGTCAACTCGGGAGGTGGCGCGTTTTCACCGCGCATGCGAGGTGAATGTCCCTGCTGCCAGGGGGACGCCTGCCGGAGCGGACGCCAGCCGGGATCAGTCAGCTCCGCGGACGCATGCCGCGCTCACTCGGCCGAGCGTCTCGCCCGCCCCCGCCCGCGTTGCACGCCGCCGTTCGCGTGGACCGCCCCCGCTCCCAAAGTGCGTGTCCCGGTAGGGCGCGGGAGGGCCGCCGGTGGTCCCGGTAGGCCGCCGGTAGCGCGCGGTAGGGCGGGAAGTGCGTGTCCCAGGAGTTCCCGGCGG
>JAGQOG010000128.1 GCA_020427695.1 Phycisphaerales bacterium | reverse complement strand
CGAGGTCGCGCGGCGGTTGGTGCGGCTGGTGGTCGCGCAGCATCTGGGTGCCGATCCGCGGGATGCGCCGGCGTGACGGCGACGAGCGGCGGAATCGCTCGGCGCCGACCTTCACTACACTGACCGCCGATGTCCGAGGCGAAGGACGGAACGCGACCGCCGATCCAACCCCCGAACGCGGACGAGCCCGATCGCAACGCGCGGGCGGCGTGGCGCGTGCGTCTGCACGAGATCATCTTCGAGGCGGACACGCCCGCGGGCTGGTGGTTCGACGTCGGACTGCTGGTTGCCATCGTGGCCAGCGTGGTGGTCGTCATGCTCGACAGCGTGGCGTCCATCCGGGCCGAGCATGGCCGGACCCTGCTCGCGGCCGAGTGGTTCTTCACGCTCCTCTTCACGGTCGAGTACATCCTCCGGCTCCTGTGCGTGCGGCGCCCCGCGTCGTACGCCCTCAGCTTCTTCGGCATCGTTGACCTGCTGTCGATCCTGCCCACGTACCTCTCCGTGCTGATCCCGGGAGCGCAGGGCATGGTGGTCATCCGGTCGCTGCGGCTGCTGCGGCTGTTCCGGGTGCTCAAGCTGACGCGGTTCGTGGGCGAGGCCCGCCAACTCCGTCATGCCCTCGCCATGGCGCGAACCAAGATCACGGTCTTCCTCTCCGTGGTCGTGACGGTGGTCGTCATCGCCGGCGCCCTCATGTACATCGTCGAAGGCGACGCCTCGGGCTTCACCTCGATCCCGCGCAGCATGTACTGGGCCGTGGTCACCATGACCACCGTCGGCTACGGCGACATCGCACCCGTGACGCCGCTGGGGCAGTTCATCGCGGCCCTGATGATGATCCTCGGGTACGCCCTGATCGTGGTGCCGACGGGGATCGTGTCGGCGGAGATCGCGGAGGCCCGTCGGGGACGCCGGAGCACGCAGCACTGCTCGCATTGCGGGCTCGACGATCACGAGTTGGACGCGGTCTTCTGCCGGAGGTGCGGCGATCGACTGTAGGAAGGCGCTCGCTCCGGGCATGCCCCGGGGACTCGCGAGGCCCTATTGTCCAGTGGCGTCGCGCCACGCCCGGTGCCGTCGCGTCCGATGGACTCGGTCCGCCCATGACTCGCTCCACGTCCCTGTCGCTCCGCGCCGTCGCGTTCGGTGCCTCGATGGCATGGGTTGCGGCCGCGTTCGCGGCACCGCAGGCGCCTCCTCCCACACGCCCCGTGACTCCCCCGTCCCCCGAGGCACCGACGGCGCCGATCGCGCCGCCGGCGCCTGTCGAGAACGCGGTCGTCGCCGCCGACGGGCCAACGGCCGTCGCGCCCGCTCCAAGGTGGCCGCGGGTGATCCTCACCCCCGACGCGGAGGTCGTGCTGCACTTCCCGCAGATCGACAGTTGGGAAGGCGATCGCTTCAAGGCGCGAATGGCGGCCGAGGTGTCGCCTCTCGCGGGTGGCCAGACCTTCGCTGGCGCGTTGTGGATCACGGCTCGGGTCGCGGCGGATCTCGCGACGCAAGAGGCCACCGTGTACGACATGCGCGTCGCCGGCACCAGGTTCCCCGGGGAAGGCAGGATGGCCGATCGAGTGAGGCGGATCGTCACCGACGCGATCGCACACCGCGCCATGCCGGCGAACCTCCAGGCGCTCCTCGCGGCCGTGACGGCCGAGACGGTCGTGCGGGTGCCGGGCGCGGCGCTGGGCGACGACGCGCCGCAGATCGACGTCCGGCGCGCACCGGCGATCCTGCTCCAGGTCGCGGGCGCACCGGTGCTGGAAGCGCTCGCCGGCACCGGGCTCGAGCATGTGCGAAACGCCAACCAGCCGCTCTTCCGCGACGGCACGGGCAATTGGAAACTGCTCGCGGGCGACCGCTGGATCTCGGCGCCGGCCCTGGACGGACCGTGGTCGGCAACGGCCGTTCCGGCGGGCGTGGACAAGTTGCCCGAGGCCACGTTCGCGGCGGTGCGGGCATCGATCGGTGGCCCGCCGTCTCCCTTGACGGATCCCGCCACGGTGCCGGCGGTGGTCTTTGCCGACCGTCCGGCGGAGCTCGTCGTGGTCGAAGGCGAGCCGCGCTACGAGCGCATCGGCGCTTTGCCGCTCGAACGCCTGACCAACGCGGCCAGCGACCTCTTCCGCACCGATGATGGATCGGTGTACCTGCTCGTGGCCGGACGGTGGTACGTGGCCCCGGCGCTGGAGGGGCCATGGACGGGTGTCGGTGGTGCGGACCTTCCATCGGTGTTTCGAGAGATCGCACCGGATGCGCCGGAGGGTGGCGTTCTCGCGAGCATTCCGGGAACGCGGGCCGCCAACGAGGCGCTGGTGCTCTCCCTCGTGCCGCAACTCCTCGCGTTCGACCGCGCTCGGGCGACGATCGACGTGCAGTACGACGGCGAGCCACGGTTTGCGGCGATCGACGGCACCGCGATGTCGATGGCCGTCAACACGACGTTCGCCGTCGTGAGGATCGGACACACGTGCTACTGCTGCTACGAGGGCGGGTGGTTCGAGGCGTCCGACCCGCACGGTCCGTGGCGGATCGCCCAGAGCGTCCCCGCGCCGATCGCCGCGCTTCCGCCGTCGAGCCCGCTGTACCCAACCACCTTCGTGCGCCTTTACGACACCGACGCGAACACGCTGGTATACGGCTGGACGGGAGGCTACTTTGGCTCGTACGCCTCCGGCGGGACGGTCGTGTACGGCACGGGGTTCTGGAACGGAGGTGTGCCCGGCTGGTGGTGGGCGCAGCCGGCCACGTGGGGATGCGGCGCGTGGTACAGCCCCGGGACGGGGCGCTTCATGCG
Source organism: Phycisphaerales bacterium (assembly GCA_020427695.1). Classification (GTDB taxonomy): domain Bacteria; phylum Planctomycetota; class Phycisphaerae; order Phycisphaerales; family SM1A02; genus JAGQOG01. The sequence goes on along the minus strand of JAGQOG010000128.1, from coordinate 993 downwards.
GGCGCAGGGCTGGATCGGACCGTACGGGCTTGGACTCGATCCCGTCTGGCACGACCAAACCGCCGGTTGGCAGGGCTGGGGGCACCAGGGACGCAATCCGGGGGCGGAGTGGCCATCGACGATGGCGATTGGCGGAAACGTGTGGCTGCGCCAGACCTGGGGTGCGCGGCGCCGCCGAGACACGGGCAACGTGGTGGTGGCGACACCGACCGGCGACTCGGCGGCGGGATCGGAGAGCGGATCCATGGGCGATCTGTACGTCGGCAACGACGACAACCTGTATCGGCGCCAGGACGGCGCGTGGCAGCGCTACCGGCGGACGGGCGAGACGGGCGTGTGGGAGGCGCTCGCGCCGACGGCCACCGACCGCAACTGGCAGGCGCTCGTGGCCGCCGCTGATGCCCGCTCGGAAGGCCCGCGTCGCGCCGAGGCATGGCAGCGGCAATGGGCCCCGCCCATCGTGGTGCGTCCCGGCCCCGCGTTCGCGCCGATGGCCACGCCGCTGCGCCTCGCGCCGGGTTGGGGCACGATCCACGGTCGGTCCGCGATCGTCGGCCCGGGACGATAGGTGCCACTGATACGGATCCCAAGTGAACAACAGGCGGTCAGCGAGGAGGCATCGAGGCATCAAGGCACCGAGGCATCCAGGGTTCCCCGACCCGGACGCGGGGAGTGGGCCCTCGTGTTGCTCCCGGAGCAGTGGGGCAACCGAACCGCCGTCGGGCTGGGCACTTGGGCCGCTTGTTCGAACTCCCATGCCGATCGCCCGGGGAACGCGCGAGCTCGAACTGGGATCCGTATGATTGCCCGTGTCCGCGGGCATTCAGTGCGCCGGGCACCAGTCGACGCGACGGCGTCGGTTCGTTCGCCATCTCCCGGCGAATCGACCGCTCCGATCGCTCGCACTGATACGCCGCACACACGGCGTATCAGTGGCACTCGTGCGGACTACTCCGCCACCGGCGCCAATCCTGCTCCCCGCCGCACCAGGAT
>JAGQOG010000010.1 GCA_020427695.1 Phycisphaerales bacterium | reverse complement strand
CGGGTGCCACGGCCTTCCAGGCCGTGCGGCGCGTCGCTGCCCGTGCGGCGCGTCGCTGTCCGTGCGACACGGCCAGGATGGCCGTGGCACCCGAGCGTCGTCGCCTTGGTCCCGGCGTACCTAAATGGCCTCGATCACGCTGTACCGATCGAGGTTCAGGACGGTGAGCTCGCCGTCGTCCTTGCGGAGTTCGAGCCGATCGAGCCACAGGCGATCGTCTTTGGCGTGGGCAAACCACGACCCCGTCTTGGCCTGCCGGTAGCGCACCACCACGCCTTCGGTGGCTTGGGTCCACACGCGATCGGATTGGGGCAGCTGTTGCGTCACGCGGACGCGGGTGCCGGGCTTCGGGGCAGTCGTCTCGACCATTCGGCCCATTGTAACGCCGGCAACGGCGGCGCGTTCACTGCGGACGAACCTCGACCGGCGCGGGACCGATCGCCACGAGCGTGGGGTCGGGAACGACGCGCTGCGCCACCCACGCATCAAGGTCGGCTTGCGTCAGCCGATCGACTTCCGCCGCAATCTCGGCCAGGCTCCGTGGACGTCCGAGGCGGAACTGATCGCTGGCCAAGGTGGCGGATCGTGCCGAGGTGCTCTCGCCCTGCATCACGAGACGGCTCTTGAACCCCGCGACCGCCCGGTGGAATTCGGCCGCGGAGACGCCGTGGCGCATGCTGCGGACCTGCTCCATGATCACGTCCACAGTCTGTTGGGCCCGCTGCGGCGTGCTGCCCGCGTAGACCGTGACCATGGCATGGCGGAGGCTGTTGGTGTAGCTCGCGCCGACGGAATAGCAGAGCCCGCGCTTCTCCCGCACCTCGCTGAAGAGTCGGCTGGACGAGCCTCCGCCGAGCACACGCACGGCAATGCGCTCTGCCATGGAGCCCGGCTCGCCCTCGCGCGGCGCCTCCCACGCGAGCCCAAGGTGGGTTTGCGCCGTTTCGTCGGGCAGGTGCAGATGTCCACGGACCGCGGCCGCCGTGGGGACGGGCTCGATCCATTCGCCCTCCCAGCCCGCCAAGAGACGCTCCATCTGCGACGCAACGCGATCGGGATCGCAGCGGCCCGCAACGGCCAACACGGATCCGACCGGCACGCACCCTCGACGCCAGGCGCTTCGGATCGCATCGAGCGGGCACGATTCGAGAACATCTCGGCGCCCATAGCTGTGTCGGTTGAGAGGCGGCGGGAGGTGTCGCTCCTTCAGCCGAACCATCGCCAGTTCCTGCGGATCGTCGTCGAGGCCCTCGAGACTCTGCAGGCAGAGGCTGCGCGTCGGCTCCAAGGCCGACTCGGGCAGGGACGGCGAGCGGACCATCGCGGCGACCAGCGGAAGCGACTCCTCGAGCTTCGATCCGAGCACCACCGCCCCCAGGTGGAGGTGGTAGGTGGAGACGTGCACGGACCGCTGCACACCGAGACGATCCAGCGCATCGCTGTGCTGACGCGAGTCGAGTCCCTCGACGCCGCGCATCATCAGTTCGGCCAGCATCGGCGCCAGTCCGTCCTGCGGGTCCGGATAGCAGGCGCTGCCAAGCGGGAGAAGCCAGGCGATGGCCGCCGAGCCGGCGGTGGGGAACGGCTCGACGACGAGCGGCATGCCGCAGGCGAGTTCGAACGTGCGGATGTGGTTCTGGGACATGATGCGGCCACCTCGGATCCGGACTCTACCACCGGGCGCGGGACGACGCGGGTGCGGCGGTTGCCCAGCCGGCACAGACGGCGTGTTCGGACTCGCCGACGGGACTTCGTGGCAAAGGACGTTTGGGAGGAGGCCGATCCTTTCGTACGGTTCACTTCGAGGCCGCGCACTCCGCGCGGAGTTCCACCATGCGATTGCTCATCGACAGCCTTGTGGCCCTGATGCTCGCCGGCGTCCTCGCCGGTGTGATCGTGGCCAGTCGCGATGACGAGCGTATGGAGCAGCGGGTTCAGGCCGCGTCCTCCGAACTGTGGCGTCTCAAGGAGGAGGTGATGCTGCAGGCCGCTCTCCAACGGGACGGACTGGCCAGCGTTCCGCCGAAGGAGATCGACCCTCGCTGGTTCCACCAGGATCCGCCCCGCAATCCGCTGCTCGAGGACGATCGTCCGTGGATCGACATCGCCCGCGGCGTGGAGCGCACGCTCGAGCACCCCGTGGACAAGGCGGCGCTCGATCGCAACGCGGCGCTGTTCTGGTACAACCCCTCCACCGGAGCGCTGCGGGCGCGGGTGCCGCTCCAGGTGTCCGACGCCGACACGCTCGAGCTGTACAACCGCGTCAACGGCACGGCGCTGACCAGGCTCTACGGCGAGGAGCGTTGAGCGTCCGGCCGACGTCTCCCCCGACCGGTCCGATCTACGACCTTGCTTCGGGCGCCGGAGAGAGGGAATCCTCGATGCGGTAGCGTCCCGCGGACTGGCCGGCGAGCCAGCACGCGGCACGGATGGCACCGGCGGCGAAGAGGTCGCGGTTGATCGCCTGGTGGGCGATCCGGATCGTCTCCCCCGGCCCGCAGAACCACACCTCGTGCTCGCCCACGACGTCCCCTCCGCGGAGCGCGTGGATCCGCTCGGCTGGAACCGGCCGGCCCGCGTCGGACAAGGCGCTCGCCAGGCTCAACGCGGTTCCGGACGGCGCATCCTTCTTGCGAGCGTGATGGGCCTCCACGATTTCGATCTCGAACGCCTGGCCCAGCATCGTCGCCGCGGCGGCCACGAGACGCCGCACGACCGCTACTCCCAGCGAGGTGTTGGGCGCGAGCATGACCGGCACGTGCCGGGACGCCTGCTCCATCGATGCGGTCGCGTCCGGTCCCAGTCCCGTGGTGCACACGAGGAGCGCCGCGCCGCGCTCGACGGCCAGCTCAGCGGCGGCGATCGCGCCTTCGGGGCTTGAGAAGTCGATGATCGCGTCGATCGGCGTGTCGCGATGCAGCGTCGGAAGCGACGCGATCGGTGCGCGGTCGATGGCGGCGGCGAGCGTCGCGTCGGACCGCTCCGAGAGCAGTGCGCACACGCGCAGGCCCATGCGCCCCGCGGCGCCGCTGACGGCTACTCGAATCATTGACGCGGTCACTTGGGGCTCCGATCGGGGCGAGAGGACTTGAATCTTTCAGAACGATTTCTGTCAAGCCGCTTTTCAACGGCGACCGATAAGGGTACAAATCACGAGACGCCGCCCCCGGTACGCGGGTTGGCGTCATGGACTCCGACAAGCGTACCGAATAGGGAGCCATGAACATGGCGAAGAAGAAGGCACGCAAGAAGGCCGCGAAGAAGGCGACCCGGAAGAAGGCGACTCGCAAGAAGGCGACCCGGAAGAAGGCCGCCAAGAAGGCGACCCGCAAGAAGGCGACCCGGAAGAAGGCGACGCGCAAGAAGGCGACTCGCAAGAAGGCCGCCAAGAAGGCG
>JAGQOG010000127.1 GCA_020427695.1 Phycisphaerales bacterium | reverse complement strand
CGAAGTCGTATGAAACGATGCGGAACCTGCTCATTGCATCCCACTTTGGGCTGAGATTGGGCGAGCGGTTCCAAGGCACCACCCCTCCGTTCCGCTACAGCTACCAGACGTCCCTCTACCGCACGGCCAAGCTCGCCGTGCGTGCCTCCGAACCCCCGCCCGCGGCCGGATCCCCCGAGGCGGAGCAGCTGGCGCTGCTTCAATCGGCGCCGATGGCGCGTCTCTACGAGATCGGCAGAAGCGGCCACATCGACATCACGGCGGACGATCCCGGCGCGGCCTACGCCCTCTATCCGCCGACCCACACCGATCGCGCGTTCGGATCGCTCGGTTCGGGGCTTCTGTTCGCCTGGCCGGCATGGCTCATGGGACTGGTGGCCGGCGCCGCGGCGGTGTTCACGATCGGCGTCTGGATGCCTTCGGGCTGGTGGACTCGACACGAGCAGCGCTGGGGTCTTCGATTGAGCGAAGGCGCGATTCGCGGCGGGGCCGCCATCGGCGGGACCATCTGCCTGCTGATGCTCGTCTTTGCCGCCCCCGCACCGGCGCTCCTGCTCGGCGGTGGCTCGATCGCGATGTTCGGCCTGCACCACTGGGAGACGAGTTGGCGATCCCGTTGCGGCGAATCGCTCTCCTGCGAACGTCACGGCTGGTCGTCGTTGTTCACGGCCCAACACCTGGCGGGCATGTTGACGCTTGTTGGCTTGGGTGGCGTCGTGGCGCTCTTCCTGTGGATCAGCACCTGGCGAGGTCAGGAGCCTTTCCTCGTGCTCGAGGGCGTCAGCACCTGGCCCAGCGACATCATCCGCCTGATCGTCTGCGTGCTGGCCGTGTGGTTCCTGTACCTCGCGCGGAAGAACCTGCACCGAGCCATCTCTTGTCTCGCCGGCGAGCTCGGCCTGCCCACCGTCGAGTCATCGGAGGCTGCGCCGGAGTCGCGAACGCGTGGGGACAGCCTCGCCGTGCGCGTGCTCGACTGGTTCCGCCACCGCACGATCGTCGGGTTCGACGTCGAGACCGGCACGACCCGGGAGGTGGACGGGGCCCTGGCCTGGCAGCGCTACATCGAGCGCTCCCGAGGACGCGATGCGCTTCTCCGCACGGCGGTCCTGTTGGTGATCGCCGCCATCCCGGTGCTTTGCCTCTTCAACCTGTGGGGGTGGCCCGAAGTGCCGTCGCGCGGTGTCCTCAGCCGGATCATCTCGACCACGGTGCTCTGGGGCGCGTTGGTGCTGACGATCGCCGTCTGCTTCCACGTCTGGGATGCGACCAGGCTGTGCCGCCGGTTCGTGCAGGCCCTGGCCTACCGACCGTCGCGCTGGCCCGCATCGGTGGTCGCCCGCGTCGAGCAGCGCATCGCACCGAGCCTCGACGACGCCGCCGCCAACGCGTGGATCGACATCCACGTCATCGCCACGCTCACGGAAGCAGTGGGGCGGGCCATCTGGTTCCCGTTCACGCTGCTCCTGCTGCTGGTCGTCGCCCAACACACGGTCTTCGATCACTGGGAGATCAATCCCGCCGCCGTTGCCGCATTCATCGTCGCGTCGGGGGTCGCGTTTCTCTCTGCATTGACGCTGCGCAGCGCGGCGGAGGAGGCACGGCGCGAGGAGCTCACCCACCTTCGACAGCGGCTCATGGCCCTTCAGGGCGATGTGCCGCCGGCGCCGAACGCCGATCGCCAAGAGGCCGGGGCGGAGCCGCCGGCGCCGGCACCCGCCGGGCCGGACCTGGTCGAGGAGATCGCCGGCGGCGGCGACGCGCCCGGTTCGAGGCGATCCGCGGTGCCCGCCACCGCGGTGCGGGTGGAGTCGTTCGACCGCAGGACCGCCGCCGGGGTTCAGGTGGACCGGAAGAGCCTGCGCGAGACGCTCAAGATGCTCATTGCCGAGATCGAGCACGAGCGGCGGGGGGCGTTCTCGCCCTTCTCCCAGAATCCCGCGATGCAGGCGGTCCTGCTTCCCTTCAGCGGCCTGGGCCTGCTGCAGCTGATCGAGCAGTTCGCAACGATGAACTGAAAGCAAGGGATCGAGGCATCAAGGCATCAAGGCATCAAGGCATCAAGGGGGGGGGGCAACCGGCGTGCCACTCGCTGGCCGACTCGAGGGGTGTGATCGCGTGTCGCGCGTTAACGCCTGTGCGATGGAACGTCCGCGATTGCATCGAACAGCCTCATCCCCGGCCGACCGGAGGCCCACGTTCCAGCACGAGCCGTTAGCATGTGCGGCCTGTTCGCACGGCGAAACGCCATGACGCATTCCCTGCCACCAGTCCCGGTCCGCGTTTCGCCGCCCATCACGAGGCGGGCGGCGCTGGGCGCGGCCGCCGGTGCCTTGGCGGCGGCGGCGCTGCCTGGCCGGCGGCTGCTGGCGGCGCTGCGGCCCGATGCACCGGGACGCGTGGTCGTGGTCGGGGCCGGCTTCGCCGGGCTGGCGTGTGCGCACGAGCTGGCGTCGCGCGGCTACGCCGTCACCGTCCTCGAAGCACGGGATCGGATCGGCGGGCGCGTCCTGAGCGTGCCGGGATTCGCGGGTGCAGGGGTCGTCGAAGGCGGCGCCACCGCGATCGGTGCGGGAGACGCGACCTGGCGCTCGCTCGCCGAACGGTTCGGTCTCCAACTGGTCGAGCAACGGCCCTTCAACCTCGAGCTCGTGCGCGTTCGACTCGCGGGGCGCACGCTTCCGCCGGCCGAAGCGCGGCCGATCGTCGAAGCGGTCTCCCGTTCGATCGGCACCGTGGCGCCGTTGGCGCGGATCATCGATCCCTTCCGCCCCTGGCTCTCGCCCTCGGCCACCAAGATCGATCGGACGAGCGTGCAGCAGTGGATCGGCGACGCCCTGATCGAAGGCCCGAGCACCGATGCGATGCGGGCCATGCTCACGGGGATCTTCGGCGTGCCACCCGAGCGGCAGAGCCTGCTCGCCCTGCTTTGCCGCGTGGCCGTTGGCGGCCTCGAGTCGTTCCTCGAGGGGCGTCGGCGCTGGCGGTGCGCCGGCGGAAACGGACAGCTCGCCGAACGACTCGCCGAGCCGCTTCGAGATGGACGGCTTCGGCTGGCCACGCCCGTCGAGGCGATCGAGTCGGGCGCGGAAGGCATGGTGGTGCGAACAACCGGCGGCGAGGTGCTCGCGTGCGACGACGTGGTGCTCACGGCGCCGCCTCCCACGTGGGAACGGATCCAGTTCGCGCCGGGACTGCCGCCGTTCGTGCGGCCGCAGATGGGAGCTCTGGTGCGCTACGTGGCGGCGCGACGCGATCCTTCCTGGCCCGTCGAATCGGGATCGCCCGCGGGGCTCGGCGACGGCCACCTGTCGGTGGCGTTCGCCCGCATGGACGACCGCACGGGACCGGGGGGAGCGTCGCACGCGATCGTGGTCGGACAGGCGGGCGGGGCTGCCGCCGACGAACTCGCCAAGGCGGGCGACGAGGCGCTTCCGCGGTGCCGGGCGGCGGCGGCGGACCTGCTCCCCGATTCGGTCGGCGAACTCGTGACGGACAGGGTGTTCGATTGGGTCAACGATCCGTGGAGCCGCTGCGGGGCGGCGTTCGCGGCGCCGGGGCAGGTCACGACGGTCGGTCCGTTCCTCCGCAACGGCCAAGGACGCCTGCACTTCGCCGGCGACTTCTGCTCCTACGCCTTCGGCGGCACGATGGAAGGTGCCCTCTCGACTGGCCTGGAGATCGCGAGGAAGCTCGCGGCCAGGGATGGCGTGACGGACGCGAAGTAGGGGCGGATGGGATACCGGCTTCAGGTCCCAGGCGTCGGGAGTCGTTCTCCGTCGGCGACTTGGCCCGTTGGCTCGGGCTCTACGTGGATGAGCACGTCGGCGATGCGCGGGAGGCGCTCCCGGACGCCCGCCCGCACGCGTCCGGCGATCGCGTGCCCCTCGCGCACCGGAAGGTCGCCGTCCACCCGAACGTGCATCTCCGCGAGGTAGCGCATCCCGAGCTTGCGCACGAACGTCTTCTCCACCGAGCGCACGCCGTCGATCTCCAGCGCCACCGCGTCGATCCTCGCCCGCAGGTCGTGGGGCTGTTCGTCCATGAGTTCGCGGAATGGCGTGCGAAACAGGACGACGCCGTTGAACGCGACCACGCCGGAGGCCAACAGCGCCGCCCAAGGATCCGCCGACTCCCATCCCTCGCCGCCGATCAGGGCCACCGAGATGCCGATGAACGCCGCCACGGACGTGATGGCGTCGGAGCGGTGATGCCACGCATCGATCTTCACCGCCGTGCTGCCCACCTCCGTACCCGTTCGATGGGCGACGCGGAAGAGCACTTCCTTGACCACCACCACGACCACCAGGACGAGCAGTGTGAAGGCGGCCGGTGTCGACGACGGGGCGAGGAGCTCGCGCACCGACTTGACGGCCAAGGCGACTCCGGCCAGCACCACCATGGCGCCGACGGCCAGCGCGGCCAGCGATTCGGCACGCCCGTGCCCGAAGGGATGATCCTCGTCCGGCGGACGACGTCCGTAGCGCAGGCCGCCCCAGATCACGATCGAGCCCAGGATGTCGGTCATGGACTCGACCGCATCCGCCACCAGGGCCGAGCTCCGTCCGGCGATTCCCGCCACGAGCTTGAGGGCGGCCAGCAGGATGTTCGCCAACAGCCCCGCCGTGGCCATGCGGCCCGCGCGCCGGCTGGTGGAGTCGCCGTTGGGCATTGCTGGATGGTAACGTCGGGCCTCGCTCGGTTCGCCGGCTCCGTGCGGGCCGCGTGCCGCTCGATCGCCCCCTACACGCAAGGACGGTCCAATGGGAACGAACGACGGCGTCCGGTCCATCCTCGTGACCGGCGCCACCGGACTGGTCGGCACGGCGCTGGTCGTCGCGCTCCGCCAGGACGATCGGGAGGTGCGTACGCTCTCGCGTCGTCCCGCTGGCGAGCATGCGTTCAAGTGGAACCCGGCACGGGGCGAGCTGGACGACCGCGCGTTCGAGAACCTCGACGCGGTCGTTCACTTGGCGGGAGAGCCGATCGGCGACGGACGGTGGACCGACGCACGCAAGCGGGCCATCCGCGAGAGCCGTGTGCGCGGCACGGACATGATCGCCCGCGCCGTGTCGCTCGCGCGGACGCCGCCTCGTGTCCTGATCTCCGCCTCCGCAGTGGGATACTACGGCGATCGTGGAGAAGAGACGGTGGACGAGGCCAGTCGGAACGGCAGCGGCTTCCTCGCCGAGGTGTGCGTGGCATGGGAGGCGGCTGCCGACCCGGCCCGATCCGCGGGAATCCGCGTGGTTCATCCCCGCATCGGCCTGGTGGTCGCGAGCGAGGGGGGAGCGCTCTCGCACATGGTGACGCCGTTCCGCCTGGGTCTGGGCGGTCCCATCGGCTCGGGACGGCAGTGGATGAGCTGGATTCACCTCGACGATCTGGTCGCGGTGCTGAGGCTCCTGTTGGACGACTCTGCCTTCACCGGTCCGGTGAACGCCGTCACGCCGATGCCGGTGCGCAACGCCGAATTCGTCGCGGCCCTCGCCAAGGCGCTGCATCGGCCGTCGTTCCTGCCGATGCCATCGCTGGCGGTCCAGCTCCTGTTCGGGGAGATGGGGCAACACCTGCTGCTGGAAGGCGCGAAGGTGCGGCCCGCGCGGCTCGAGGAAGCGGGGTTCGCGTGGCGGCACCCCGAGATCGCGGAGGCGATCGCCTCCGCGGTGGGGTAGACGAATCCAGCGGAGCCGCTGGTCCGAAAGCACGAACATGATCGACTCCCTTCGCGCCGATCGATCCGCCCGGATCCCTCGACAGCCACGCGGCGTCGATGGCAGCTTGTCTGCTGCGAAGCCGCGACAACACGCGTAGCCGGCCGCGCATGTGCACCACCACCATCGTCTGGTTCCGACAGGATCTTCGGCTCGACGATCACCCCGCGCTGGCGGCGGCGGCGCGGCGAGGACGGGTGGTGCCGTTGTTCGTCTGGGCGCCGGAAGAGGAGGGCGACTGGCCCCCTGGCGCCGCGTCGCGCTGGTGGCTGCATCACAGCCTGCACGCGTTGGCGGAACGGCTGCGGGCGCGGGGGCTCGATCTGATCGTGCGGCGCGGACCGACGCCGGACACGATCCGCAACGTCGCCCGCGCCGTCGGCGCGGGCGCCGTGCACTGGAACCGACGCTACGAGCCCGCGATCATCGCGCGCGACCAGCAGCTCAAGAAGGCGCTGCGCGAGGACGGCATCGAGGCGGAGAGCTTCAACGGTTCGCTCCTCGCCGAACCGTGGCAGGTGCAGACCAAGGAGGGCACGCCCTACCAGGTGTTCACGCCGTTCTGGAAGACGTGCCTGTCGTCCGGACTGGGGACGGCGCTGCTCGAGACGCCTTCGCTGGAGGCGGCGGACCGGCAGGCACCATCCCTCTCCATCGACGAACTCGAGCTCCTTCCCCGGTTCGACTGGGCCTCGGGCATGCGAACCGCGTGGACGCCGGGCGAGGCGGGCGCGGTTGCGGCGTTGAACCGCTTCCTGGACGAGGCGGCCATCCACTACAAGGACGGGCGGGACCGTCCGGACCACGCGTGGACCTCGCGCCTCTCGCCGCACCTTCATTGGGGCGAGATCAGCATCCGGCGGGTGTGGGCGGCCGTCGATGAACAGCACGCGAAGGCGCGCCCGGCGCTGGCGGAGAGCCTGCGGAAGTTCCTGTCGGAGCTCGGCTGGCGCGAGTTTGCGCATCACCTTCTCTACCACTTTCCGCACACGCCGAGGCGCCCGTTGCGCGAGGCGTACGAGGCGTTCCCCTGGCGGCAGAACGCCTCGGACCTGCAGGCATGGAAGCGGGGGCGCACGGGCTACCCGCTCGTCGATGCCGGGATGCGCGAGCTCTGGGCGACGGGCTGGATGCACAACCGGGTGCGGATGGTGGCCGCGTCGTTCCTGGTGAAGCACCTTGTCATTCCGTGGCAGTTGGGCGCCGGCTGGTTCTGGGACACGCTGGTGGACGCCGATCTTGCCAACAACACGCTGGGCTGGCAGTGGACCGCCGGATGCGGCGCCGACGCGGCGCCGTACTTCCGCATCTTCAATCCGATCGCGCAAGGCGAACGGTTCGATCCCGAGGGGGCGTACGTTCGACGATGGGTCCCGGAGCTCGCGGCCCTGCCGGCCAAGCACATCCACTCCCCTTGGACGGCCCCCGAGGCGATCCTCAAGCAGGCGAACGTGCGACTGGGATCCACATACCCGCAGCCGATCGTCGAGCATGCGTTCGCGCGGAGTCGGGCGTTGGAGGCGCTGCAAGGAGTGACGAAGGGATGAGGGCACGTCGGGGGGGTGTGGAGACAGAATTGCGCAGGGACGAAGGGACAGAGGGAACAACGACGGCGCGTGTTCTCGGAACCCCGCGCCGGTCCCTCGCGCACGGAGTCCCGTCCTCCCCTCGATCGAGCACGCCCGAGAACGAATCGGGATGCGCGGAAACGAAGGCGATCATCAGCGTGTTTCGGCCCGACTTCGCCAGTTCGCCCATCTTTCGACGCGCGCGACGTGAACGTGCTCGGCGCGCATCGATGCGATCGCAGTGGACGTCTTCGAATTCGAAATGCAAGGCATTCATCCCGCGGGGCGAGTTCTGTAGGCTGGGACCATTCGGAAGGTCGGCGATCCGGTGCAAGATCCGCGTGGGTCGATGACGTCGGGCCGCTGGGAGAGAGAGATTCCAACATGTTGCATCACCCGCTTCGTGCCCGACGAACGGTCGCGGCGATGGCGCTTGTGCTGGCACCGGCCGCTTCCGCAGGGCTGGTGACCTCGACCTACGTTGGTTCGTCCGGCGGGAACTGGAACGTGGCCGGGAACTGGAACCCAGCCACCGTTCCCAACAACGGCGGGGGTTCGGTGTACGACGTCGTGGTGAACGGCGACGACGGGACCGACGTCCTGGTCGTGCTCAACATCGACGCCCTCATCAACACGCTTCGCATCGATGCCGGGGACGTGCTCTCGATGTCCGTGAGCGGGGCGATGCTGACCGTCGAAGGCGGACTGGTCGATGTGGACGGCGAGATCCGCCTGGCGGACGCCGGCGGCTCGGTCGTCGAGTTGGCGTTCTCGGGCAACACCCTGCTCACCGGTTCGGGATCGGTCGTCTTCGCCTCCAACGACGACAACTGGCTGGTCTCTGTCACACCCGAGAGCGTGGTGACCGTCGGCCCCGATGTCCTGGTGACGACGACCTCCGCCACCCTCTTCGAGAACAGCCTCTTCCGGGCGGCCGCCGTGAACCAAGGCGTCATCGAAGCCAACGAGGGTCAGCTCGAGCTCAACATCAACGACAAGACGAACCTCGCCCTGATCCGGGCCGTGAATGGCGGCAGCATGGAGATCGAGGGCATCACGCTGACGAACACCGGCGGCACCCTGGAGGCCGATCCCGACAGCACGTTCATCCTGGACGGCGCCGACATCGTCGGCGGCACCCTCACCGGCGGCGGCACCTTCGACGTCACGAACGTCGGCGGTCGACTCGACGGCTCGGGCGCGGAGCCGGTGACGATCGGGACCGGGACCACGGTGCTCGCCAACGCCAGCGGCGACGACATCTTCCTTCGCGGCTCGATCGTGAACGACGGCGTCCTGCGGGTGCAGGACCTCGGCAGCGGGTCGGCGCAGATCCTGATCGAGGACGACGTGACCCTCGACGGCGCCGGCGTCGTGCTCCTCGCCGGACCCGACGACAGCCTCGTCAACTCCGCCGACCCGGCGTTCGTTCTCGTCGTGGGCGCCGACCAGACCATCACCTGCACGCCGGACGCCGCCCTCGACAACAGCCTCGTCCGTGCGGCGATCGAAAACCACGGGCTCGTCGAGGCGAACATCGGCAGCTTCGAGCTCAACACCAACGACAAGACGAACCTGGCCCTGATCCGGGCCTCGAACGGCGGAACGCTCGAGATCGAGGGGATCACGCTGACGAACACCGGCGGCACGCTGGAGGCCGACGCCGACAGCGCGTTCCTGCTGGACGGCGCCGAGATCGTCGGGGGCAGCCTCGCGGGGGATGGCGTCTTCGACACCACCACCAGCGATGTCATCCTCGACGGCTCGGGGACGGAGCCGGTGACGATCGGGTCGGGGGCCACCGTCCGGGCGAACGCCAGCGGCGAGGCGATCACACTGGTCGCACCCGTCGTCAATCACGGCACCATCGAGATCTCCGACGCCGGGTCGTCGTCCGCGCAGCTCCGCTTCGATGCGGCCGGCGGCGCCTTCCCGCTCGACGGGACGGGCACGGTGACATTCGGCGGCGCCGAAGACGACAACGACCTCGTCGGCGTCGGTGGCACCACGCTCGTCGTCGGCCAGGAGCAGACCATCCTCGCGACGGATGGCAAGATCGGACGAATCAACCTCGCGACCAGCAACACCGGGACGATCCGCGCCAACGGCGAGATCCGCATCGTGGGGGTGCCGCTTGCCAACGTCGACACCGGCGTCGTGACGGGCAGCGGCGTCCTCCGGGTCGTGACGGGCGGGACACTCGCGAACGAAAGCGGGACCGTCGCTCCCGGAGACGCCATCGGCACCCTCACCGTGGATGGAGCCTGCCAACTCGCGGCCAACGGCGACACGGTCGTCGAGCTCGGCGGGCTGGCGGACGGGGAGTACGACCGGCTGTCCGTGACCGGCGCCGCGACGGTCGGCGGCCGACTGGTGGTGGCTCTCGACGACGGCTTCCTGCCCGAGGCCGGCGACATGTTCGTCGTCGTCACGGGGAATCCGGTGATCGGCACGTTCGACTGCCGCGATCTGCCCGCCACGCGCGATCTCTATTGGAGGGTCGTGGCGACGTCATCCACCGTGACGCTCGTGGCGACGAACGTCCCCACGTCGCCCGCCGACCTGAACGCCGACGGGTTCGTCGACGGCACGGACCTCGGTCTCCTCCTTGGCGCGTGGGGAGACTGTGTGGCGGCGGACTGCTGCTTCGGCGATCTCAGCGGCGACGGCTCCGTCGGCGGCGCCGACCTCGGACTCCTCTTGGGCGACTGGACCACGCGAGGGCGGTAGGCGGCCATCTGTCGAACGAACGACAATCGACGCCGCGGCGGTCACGTCCGGGCACCCTCGGTGCCCGGAGGCTGCTGCGCGCCGGCCGATCGCCGCCGCCGCGCCGCCAAGTAGGGCATGAGACCCGGACCAATGCCAAGCGAGAGGATCGCCCACGTGATCCCGATCATCCACGGCGCCCAGGCCGCGCCCCCGATGGTGATCCCCGCGAGCCCGACGGCGGGTCCCAGCGCGTAGCCCACGCCGATCAGCCCCTCGTGGGTGCCGCTCGCCTCGACGGCGGCATGCCCCACCGACATCGCGTAGTAGATCGCCGCGTAGTACACCACCCCGTGACCCGCTCCGAAGAGGGCGAGGCTGGCACCGAGGATCGGCCAGGTGGGCGCCAGCACCACGCCGGCGAACCCGATGGTCAGGAGCGCCGCCCCGAGCAGGAGCGTGCCCCAGCGACCGTGCCAGAATGCCGAACGCCACATGAGCGCGATGGTCAGCACCCGAACCGTCAGCCACACGGCGGCCATGGGCGTCTCCAGATCGAGACGGACGCCGAGTCGGGCCAGCTCGTACGGCAGGATCGGCGAGAGGGCGCCGATCAGGAGGTAGCTCGACGGCAGCAGCACCCGCGCCGAGCGCAGGAGAAGCGGGTATTCCGGGGTGCGCGCCGCCGAGGCCAAGGCCGTGTCGTGCGCCGCCGGGGCGGACGGGAACCAGTGCAGCAGCCCGATGCACACGACGCTCACGGGGAGAATGGAGACGATCGACCATCGTGCGACGCCGTTCGCGACGAGCGGCGTCATGAGGAACAGGGCGGCGGCGATGCCGCTCGTCCACGCGATGTTCCACCACCCGAGCGCCGAGCGCATGACGGAGCCGTGGCGTCCCGCCGTGACATAGCTCTCGACCACCGGCCACAGCAACGACGCCATGGCGCTGGCCACGCAGGCGGTGAACCAGAGCGGCCAGACGGCGCCGCGAATGAGCATGGTCAGGCTCGCCGCGGCCTGGATGGAGAGAACGATCACCAACACCGCGCGGGGGGAGAACCATCGGGCGAGGACGCGGGACAGGCGGCCCGCACCGAAGGCACCGACCACGTAGATCACGCCGGCGGCGACGTAGAGGAGGAAGGTCTGCTGCTGGTCGTAGCCGTAGTCGTGCTTGGCGACAAACGCGAGTCCGTTCCACATCACGCCCGAGGCCAGGGATGCCACGAAGCTGAGGGCCATGACCGCCCAGAGCGGGGCGACGTCCGCGCCGGTTGCCGTCCCGTGTGCCGCGCCAGCCGACCCGCTCGACGGCACCGACCGCGCGCGTGTCCGTTCGCCGGAAGCGGGAGTGGGGGCGTTCATGGCCGGGATCGTAGAGCAGTGTCACC
This sequence comes from Phycisphaerales bacterium, assembly GCA_020427695.1. GTDB lineage: Bacteria > Planctomycetota > Phycisphaerae > Phycisphaerales > SM1A02 > JAGQOG01. The sequence continues at coordinate 1,667 of JAGQOG010000127.1, read as the reverse complement.
GCCCCCGCGCCGGGTCCCGCGCAACGCCAACGCGGTCAATGGGCACGGGACCGCCCAACCGCGCGGCCCGGGTCCGTCCTGCTACAATGTCCGCATCTCGTCCGCGTAGCTCAATTGGATAGAGCGTCGGCCTCCGAAGCCGAAGGTTTTGGGTTCAAGTCCCGACGCGGACGTTCGTCGAAAACCCAGCCGATCGCCCCGAGAACGCGGATGTGCGATACCCGGACAGGTGTCCGGCGCGGCCTGAAACCACCACCCGTTTGGTAGTCGACTACCAAAGCGAATCGGAGGTCTCATTTCGCAGCGCGCACCGAAGTACGGGCTCCACAAGGCAACGGGACAGGCGCGCGTCGTCATCGACGGACGCGCCCACTACCTCGGCAAGCACGGCACCGCCGAGAGCCTCGCCGAGTACCACCGCTTCCTCGCCGAGCACCTGGCGGACCGACCGGTCGATGGAGGCCGGCGCCGGCGCGACGCCCGCGCTCAACCGAACCGATCGGGCCGCCGCGGCCCGACGCGCCACACGCCGAGCGCTCGTCGCGAGCGGCGCGATCGGCGCGATCGGCGCACTCATGACCTGGAGACGCGCGGATTTGTCAACTCAATTTGCGCCCGAGTTGCACGGGAATTGTCGATGTGGCACACTCGACCACGGCCACGTCGTCTCGGTCGCACCACCCGAACCTGATCGGTCCGAATGGCTCGACGAGCTGCTCCGCCACCGTCCTCCGATGCCGTTCCCCGTCGGTCCCGTCGCGTGGGAATGCGCCTGTCCTCTGCGCTGCTCGGGCCGGTGGTGCCTGCGCACACACCTCCGCGGGCACGGGTTGAGCCGTGCGGTGGTGCTCGCGTTCCGAGAGGTCGAAGCGGCGCACATTCGGCGCCGGATGCTTGCGAAGGACTACGAACCGGCGTTCGACGACCAGTACGCCGTCGAGGTCGCGGGGAGCCTGCGGCGGGACAAGGTGCCCAGGTCGATGCCGCGGAGGTTGCGCCTCGAGGCCGACGATCGGCGGGACCTCTTCGGTGCGGCGCTGGTCGTGGTGCGGACGGTGCTCGACTCGTGGCCGAACGTGCCGGCGGCGTTCATGCAGCCTGGACGGAGCGCACGCTCGCCGCTGCCGCGGAGGTGCGCACGGTGAGCCTCCTGCCCGTCCGCGAGGCGTCGATCGCCACACGACTCCCGCAGACCATGCTCCGCAGGATGGCGGACAACGGCGAGATTCCCTTCGTGAAGCAGGGCCGCAAGCGGCTGTTCGATCCGCAGCAGGTGCTCGCGGCCGTCTTCGCCGAGGCCAACCGCCGCACCGACGCGGACAGGATCGACGGCATCGTGCAGCGTGCGGTCGCCAGGCGTCGCGGGCTGCCGCCGCTCGACCAGGATGCGGTCGACTTCATGAAGCAGGGGATCCGGCAGTCGCCGCGGGAGATCGCCGACCTGGAGCTCGCGGCCGAGGTGCTCGGCGTCTAGGTGGAGGAGGTCGAGGCCGCGGTGAGGGCCAGGCGGATCACCGGCCTGGTGCACCGCGGCGCGCTCTTCGTCGATCTGCTGACGGTCGAGGCGGAGTGGGAGGAGCTCGAGCGGAGGATCGCCGCCGGCGAGCGCCCGCCGTTCATGTCCCCGGGCCGGTTGCCGAACTGCCTCGCGAAGGGGCGGAGCATGG
>JAGQOG010000126.1 GCA_020427695.1 Phycisphaerales bacterium | reverse complement strand
TGTTCCGCAACGCCGCGCCCCACAGGGCGCCGGAGTGTCAGGAAGCCTTGCGCAGCGGCGCCGGGAACACGTCCGCCATCGCCTGCTCGAGCATGTCCAGCCCTTCGGCAAGCACGGTGGGCTCGATGGTCAGCGGCGCGAGGCACTTGATCACCTCGTCCTCGGGACCGGAGCGCTCGATCACGAGGCCGAGTTCGAACGCCCTCGCACACACCTCCGCCGCCTGCTCGGGATCGGCGCAACGCACGCCACGGAACATCCCGCGGCCGCGCACCTCGACGAGCTCGTTCGGGAAACGACGCATCAGCTCGTTCAGGCGTCGCTCCACGAACCGGCCCCGAGTCACCACCGAGTCCGCGAACTCGCGGGTCCGCCAGAAGTGCTCGAGGGTCGCCGTGGCCGTCACGAAGGCGTGGTTGTTGCCACGGAACGTGTCGTTGTGCTCGCCGGGCTTCCACTGGTCGAGGTCCGGGCGCAGCAGCACGATCGCGAACGGCAGACCGTAGCCGGACAACGACTTGGACAGCGTGACGATGTCCGGCCGGATGCCTGCGGGCTCGAAGGAGAAGAACGTGCCGGTGCGACCACAACCCGCCTGGATGTCATCCACGATCAGCAGGATGCCGCGCTCGCGGCACAGCGTGGACAGCCGACGCAGCCACGGCACGCTGGCGGCATTCAGTCCGCCCTCGCCCTGCACGGTCTCGACGATCACCGCAGCCGGTTCGTCGAGCCCGCTGGACGGATCGTCCAGTGCCTTCTCCAGGTACTCGAGCGTGTCCATGCCGCTGCCGAAGTAGCCCTCGTACGGCATGGCCGTCGCGCCCCCCAGCGGCATGCCGGCGCCACCCCGGTGATGCTCGTTGCCGGTGGCTGCCACCGCGCCCATCGACACGCCGTGGAATCCGTTGGTGAACGAGATGATGTTGGTGCGCCCGGTGACCTTGCGCGCGATCTTGAGCGCGGCCTCCACGGCGTTGGTGCCGGTCGGCCCGGTGAACTGCACCCGGTAGTCCAGGCCCCTCGGCGCGAGCACGATGTCGCGAAGCGCCGTCAGGAACGCCTCCTTGGCGCGCGTGTGCAGGTCGAGCCCGTGGGTGATGCCGTCACGCTCGATGTAGTCGATGAGCGCGCGCTTGAGCACGGGGTGGTTGTGACCGTAGTTCAGCGTGCCGGCACCGGCGAGAAAGTCGATGTACCGGCGCCCGTCGACGTCGCGGATCTCGGCCCCCGAGGCGTGATCGAACACGCATGGAAAGTTGCGGGCATAGCTCTGCACCGCGGACTCGAGTTCCTCGAAGATGTCCTGGCTCGTGTGTCGGGTCATCGTGTTCATGCGGGCCTCCCGTTCCAGTTCGTGCCACTCGTCCGAGTGGCGTCTGCGTGCCTCGATACGGCACGCGTGTCGAAGGGTTCATTCGTTGTCCCGGCGATCCGGGCCAATGCGATGCGGGCGCGCGGACCGGTTGCCGGTCCGCGCATCCTGCGGGTCCGGCGAGAGCGCACCCGGTCGTCCCGGAGGGGATCGATCCGCGGGCGAACGTCGCCGTCATGCTGTCCTTCGGGATGCAGGCACCGCCCGGTGGCGATGGGAGTCGGGCGAGATCGGGGCACCCGCACCCGGCGGAAGCAGGGCGAGTCGGGTTCGAGTGGCGGACACGCATCGATCGGGCGGGTGATCGCGGGTCCATCGGTCGGGTCGGGCAACCGCGACCGGATCGGGTTCGTCACAGGCGGGTACGAGTCATCGAAGGAGCCGCAATATTAGAGTTCAATCGATATCACTGCAAGTCGGATCGATCATCGCCGCCCGAAATCAGCCTGTTCATCTGGATTTTTCTCTTTCATGACAACAACCTGTACCAATCCCTCGAATTCGACGGCCGCCAAATCATTCCATTCATAATCATTGCGAGTCACATGAACTCGGCGCGATACTCGCCGCCTCGCTCACGGAACCCGCAGCCATGCCCGCCGCCCCGCGCACGGACAACCCGATCACGACCGAGTCC
>JAGQOG010000125.1 GCA_020427695.1 Phycisphaerales bacterium | reverse complement strand
GCTTCGCGCAGCGCGGCGTAGAGACGCGTGGCGTAGGCGGCGGCGTCGTCCGGCATGACGAGCGTTCGGTGCGGCGGGGGCACCTCGGTACGCGTCCAAGCGAGGATGGCCGCCCTGCCCTGCAGGTCATGGAACGCGTCGGCGAGCGCGGCGGTGTCCACGATGCGGGCCGGGGTCTGCGGGGCGTAGTGCGCCGCGCTGGTGCCGGGTGCGTGCGCCTGCGCCTTGACGCGGGCGGCGTCCACGGCGCCGATCGTCCGCGACAGCATCTCCGCCGTCACCGCGCCCGGGCGCAGGACGCGTGGTGGTTCGACGGTCAGGTCGAGCACGGTCGACTCCACTCCCACCGTGCATGGACCGCCGTCGAGGATGAGCAACTCGTCCGCGTCGGGAAACTCTTCGGCCACGTGCTGCGCAGTCGTGGGCGAGACGCGTCCGGATCGGTTCGCCGAAGGGGCCGAGATGGCCGCGCCGAGCCGGCGGAGGAGTTCAAGTGCGACCGGATGGCCCGGCGCCCGAACGGCCAAGGTGTCGCGCCCACCGGCCGCGATCGCCGGCACCGATGCCCGGCGGGCCAACACCAGCGCCAGCGGACCGGGCCAGAATCGGTGGGCCAGGCGATCGGCCCGCTCGTCCCACCGCTCGACCAGTTGGCGGGCCTGCCCGGCGTCGCCGACGTGGGCGATCAGTGGATTGTCGGCCGGGCGGCCCTTCAGACGGTAGACCCGTTCGATCGCGTCCGGGTTCAGCGTGCAGGCGCCGAGTCCGTACACGGTCTCGGTCGGGAAGGCCACGATCCCGCCCGCTCGGAGCGCCGCCACCGCTTGCGACACGGTTTCGGACGAGGCTGGAACGATGCGCGGCATCCGGTGCCGAGGAGGATTGCAGCGGTCCTCAGCGCGACGCCACGGACGCGTCCGGCGCCTCGAACTCGATGCGATTGACGGCCAACCCGATGCCGAGCGACCGGTAGAGGCCCGCCACCGAGGTGTTGTACGTCGCCTGGGCGCGGTACTCCGCGATCGATGCCGACGCGAGGCGGTCCTGGCGCTGGAACTTGAGGTTCAGGAACTCGGGCGTCAGGCTGGCCAGCGTCTGCTCCTCCACCAGGAGCGTGCGCAGGTTCTCCGCTTCGGCCAGCCGCGTCGAACGCAGGGCCGAGATGAGTTCGTAGCTGGTGGCGCAGTTTCGAAGCGCGTTCTTGACGTCGAATACGACGTCCTGGAGCGCACGGCGATAGTTGAGCACGCTCGCCGAGCGGGAGAGGCGGGCCGCACGGAAGTCCGCCTCGGCGGCGCGGTTTCCGATCGGCTGGGAGAAGGTGAGACCGAGGATGTAGTCGACGAAGTTCCCACGGAACGTCCCGGAGTAGGCATCGCCGGCACTGTCGTTGAGGCCGAAGAACGCGAACTGGGCGTCGAGGTCGAGGGCCGGAAGCCGTTGGTTGTCGGCCACCGTCACCCGGATCGAGGCGTCGTCGATTCCCAGCAGCGCGATCTGAAGCTCGGGACGATTCTGAACTGCGCTCAGGACCGCTTCCCGCAGGTTGGAGTTGATCGGCGCTTCGACCATCCAGTCCACGGGCGCAACGAGCGTCTCCAGCTCGACCGGAATCTCCGGATCGTTCATCAGCGTCTTCAGACGATCGGACGCTGCCCGGACGGCCCGTCGCGAGGCGAGCACCCTCGACTTCCGCTGTTCGACGGTCGCGACGGCATCGGAATACTGCGCCTGCTTGGTGTCGAATCCCCGCCGCCGCGCCAGAACCTCACGCACCTGCTCGCCCACCTCGACCGACCACATGTCCGTCGCCAACTGCTGGCGGGCCACCACCAGCTCCCAGTAGGCCGACTCGACCTGGAAGAGCAGATCGAGGAGCGTTGCACGAAGCTCCTGGACCGACTTGCGTTCCTGGTTTCGCGTGAGCTGGATGGTGGCGGTGTTGACGTCCCAGCCGAATCCCCGCAGCAGAGGCTGGGAAAAGCCGACACGCACGGCCGAGTTCCACGCGGGGTCCGGCGAGAACTCGATCCCGGGCGAGGTGTTGTCGGTCTGCCTGAGATCGGTCGAGACGGAGAACGATCCGCCGGTCTCGAGCTGACGACGAACGCCGGTCTCGAACACCCAACTGCGCGATCCCTGGACGGAACTGCCGATGCGGAAGTTGTTGATGATGGGGACGACCTGCGGCTGGTTCGTGTCCACGTATCCGGCGCTGACGAAGAGCGTGGCGTCGAACGCCGCCTCGGCGGCCACGACGTCGGCCTCCGAGATGGCAGGCTGCAGCTGGGCGATCCGCGCCGAGAGATTGTTCTTGACCGCAGTCGCGATTGCCCGCTGAAGGCTGATCGCGACCTCCTGCTGGACTTGCCCTTGGAGGTCCGGACCGAGATCGAGCGATTTCCCGATCGTCGCCCGCTGCGGTCCGATCTCATCCAGAGCGCCGATCCGTCCGCCGAGCTCGGCGGCCACTGCGGACGGCGGTTGCGTCACCGGACGGAAGGGCTCGCCTTCCGGGACGAGCTGAAGCTCGCGCTCGATGCCCGCCTCGACGGCCTTGCGCAACGACGCCGTGGAGTCGTCCTTCGTCGGGGTCTCGCAGCCAGAGAGGGCCGCCGCGATCAGCAGACCGGCGGTGAGCGTGATGGAATGCAGCACGTCGCGCATGGGGGCGCAGGCTATCACCCCGCGGGCGGATTCGCCACGTCCAGACCGACCTGTCGCGACTCCGCCCGGCCCGTACAATGCGTACGCCAGCCGGGAGGGGACGTGCCCGGCCCCGTTCCTGGAACCACTCTTCTTGAAATTCCTCTTGCGGCTCCGATTCTCGCCCGTTCGCTCGTCAGCAGCGTCTCGTCCCGCTCCGATCGGATCGAGGCGCCGGTTGGGTTCGAACCAAGGAAGGTGCATCATGCCCGTTTCCCGATTGTTCGGCGCGCTCCTGGTCGTCCTGGCGTTCGCCCGGGTTGCCGCCGCCCAGGACGCGGCCGCCTGGTGGGCGGTCGTGACCGCGGACGACGTCTACATCCGAACGGCTCCGAGCGTCGAGTCCTCGTACCCGTTCATGCAGGTCAAGACCGGCAATGTCGTGAAGGTCGCCCAGGACTCCGCCGGCTGGGCCAAGGTCCTCATGGTGGGTCCGACCTTCAAGGGCGCGATCGGCTACGTGCGGGCCGATCGCAAGGTCACGCTGGCCGCCGATGGCCGGACCGCCGAGGTGACCGCCCGGACGGACGTGTTCGCTCCCAACATCTCCGCCCGGAGCAGCCCCGACAGCAGTTGGAAATCGGTGGCCCGCGTCGATCCGGGCCGGACGCTTGCCGTCCTCGAGACGATCGAGGGCCAACGCGACACGGTCTACAAGGTCCCCATGCCCAGCACGGGCGAAGGTTGGATCAATCTGACCTTCCTGCGCCGGGCGACGGACGCGGAACTCGCCGCGGCTGGCGTTCAGCCCACCCCGCCCCCGCCGCCGGTGACCCCACCAGCGACGGATGGAACCACGTCTGACGGGACCGCGTCTGACGGGACCGCGTCTGACGGGACCGCGGCTGCCACCCCGACCGGTACGACAGCCCCCGCGGGCACGGACACCGGCTCGAGCGCCGAGACCGCCCCGCCTCCCGACGCCGGAACTGAGCCGGCGTCGGACACGGCCCCCGCAACCGGCGAGACGGTCACGCTCCAGCCGGGAGAGGTGGTGATCGGAACGGACGGAACGACCACGGTCGTCGAGGAGATCGCTCCTCGGATCAAGCTCGAGGACCTCGAGGCGATGATGAAGGTGCTGATGAAGGAGGATCCCGAGAACGCCGAGGTGGGTGTCCTCCGGGAGGCGTACCTGGAGTATGCCGTCCAGCCGGACACCAGCGCGTCGAAGCGCGACTTCGCGCTCGCGCGGGCGGAACAGCTTCAGCTGCGGGTCGAGGTGCAGGAGCGTCTGCAGCGGTTGCGCCGTCTTCGCGACCGCGCCGACATCGAGGTCATGGGCATTCGCGAAGTGGTCGTTGCCGCGGAGAACCGCCAGGCGTACGCGGCGATCGGCCGGTTCAACGCCTCGAGCGTGTTCGACGGCAAGCGCCTGCCCCTGCTCTTCCGGGTGCAGGATCCGGCGGGCGGGCAGACGGTGGCGTACGTGGCGCCAGCAGAGGGTCTCGAGCTGTTCCCGCTTCTTGGCCAGTTGGTCGGCGTCGTGGGCACGGCGCGGTACGACCAGGCGCTGCGCGTGAACGTCGTGACGCCGGTCCGCGTCGACATCCTCACCCGGGCGCCGGGAAGTTGAGGCAAGGGATATACTCCGTCCGCGCGGGTCACGCTTCCCGCGGGTCGTTGGGGCGTTAGCTCAATTGGGAGAGCGATGCCTTTGCAAGGCATAGGTTACCGGTTCGAGCCCGGTACGCTCCATTTGGGGGACAGGGGTCGAAGGCGCGGGCTCGCATAGGGTGCCGCGGCACGCGGGTGCCGCGGCGCGCGGGTGCCACGGCGCGCGGGTGCCACGGCCTTCCAGGCCGTGGTGCGTTGTCGACTTGTGCGGCGCGGTCGGACGGCACGGCCAAGATGGCCGTGGCACCCGAATCACGGCCAAGATGGCCGTGGCACCCGCGCGCTTCGGGACCCGCGCGCCACGTCACCCTCGCGTCGCAGTGCGCTTGGCGCCCGACTTCGACGACTTCCGCTTCGCGCTGGGCCTCGACGACTTCCGCTTCGCGCTCGACTTCGACGACCGCTTCTTCGCGGTCCGCTTCGTGGCCGCCTT
>JAGQOG010000124.1 GCA_020427695.1 Phycisphaerales bacterium | reverse complement strand
CTGCGAGCGGTGCGGCCAGCCGATAGGGGAACCGTCCGGACGTGACCAGGCGCATCGACAGCGCAATCGCCAGGGCAACGAGCGCGCCGCGGACCGTCCACGAACACGAACGGCCCGAAACCGACAGGGCGACGGCCCCCAGCCCGCCGATCAACGGCCCGCAGGTGAGCCCAAGCTGGGAAGGAAGGTTGCGCGAGGTTCCGAACGCTGCCGCGAACGCGGCGAACGCCGCCACCGCGGCGAAGACCACGACCCGCCAGCGCACGGCCAGCGCCTTCGCCCCCCTGCTCGCCACCTCGACCAGGAGCGCCGCGAGCGCACACGGCACCACGACCGTCGCCACCGCGGCCAAGGCGCGGTCATGCGGCGGCGCGCCGCCGACCAACACCCCGCCCCGCCAAAGCAACCAGAGCGCGGCGGCCGGTACGACGAATTGCACCAGCGCTCCCAAGGGTCGGCGCCAGCCTCCGCCGCGGGCCAACACCCCCGCCAGGAGGCCGATCGGCAGCGCCACGAGGAGCGTCCGGCGGACCGGACTGCCGTCCGTTCCCCACCATCTGATCAACTCGTCCGCATAGCGCTCGATCGCCGCCCGCGGCGCATGCCCGGCTCCGAGCACCTCGAGCAGATTGCGCCACAGCCGCACATCCGCGAGCGTGTCGGCGAGCGATTGCAGGAGCAAGCCGTGAAGCGTGAGGACAATTGCGCCGCCAAGGACGCCCATGCCCACCCGTTCCCAGCGCTGGGCAGGGCGTCCGCGCGGGCAGGCGAACAGGAGGAGCAGAATCGCCGGCGCGACCAGCAGCCCCGCCGGCCATCGCGCCAGGAGGCCGAGTCCCACTGCCGCCCCGGCGACGGCCGCGAACGCATCGGCACCGAGCCTCCCCCGGGCCGGAACCACCGAGCCGGCGCTCGCGGCCAGCGCGACCGCGAGCGAGCAGACGGTCATCCAGTTGTAGCTTGGCGTGAGAAGAACCAGCCCGTACACCGCGAACCCCCCGAGCATCGTGGTGGCGATCGCGAGCGTCCGGTCGGCGACGTTGGCCGGCCTCGAGGAACCTGGCCGCGCGGCGTCCGCGGCGCCGAGCGCACTTGCGGCGGAACCGAGCCACCCGAACGCCAGGACACACAGCACGATGCCCGCCATCCGGAAGGCTGCGGGCGAGCCGCCCACCGCTCGAAGCAGCAGCCCGGTCCAATGGCCGAACGGCGTGTGCACCGACGTTCGACCGGCCTGCTGGGCGACGAGGATCGCCCACGCGTCATCGGTCATGTCGAATCCGCGCGGAGCCGCCCAGATCAGCCACGCGGTACCGACCAGCGCTGCCCCGGCCCCCGAGGCAGCAAGCGCCGTGGTACCGAGCGCGATGCGGAGAGCGCCGTTCGATGCTGTGCGGTCGCTGCCGGTGATCAACCTGTTCCGCTGGAGTGACTGGAGCGGGAGTCGCGACGGGGACAATTCCGCCGCGCAGCGGGATGGTACCCGGCCGTTCACAAGGGCCTGCCGAGCCGGTATCCTTCCCGCTTCCCCCTTCCTCCTTTGGAGACCTGAGCATGCGACGTTCCCTGACCGTTCTCGCCTCGTCCGCCCTTCTCCTGGCCATCGGCGGCTGCTCGTCGGTTGTGGGCACCTGGGCCGGTCGCGGCAGCAGCGCCGACGCCCCGTTCACCTTCGGCAACGTGTCCTTCGTGGGCGACAGGACCTTCACCGCCGAGGCGAGCTACGGCGGCAACACCCGCGTCCAGACCGGCACCTGGTCCACTCAGGGCAAGGACCTGACGCTCGATGCGGCCGGCACGGTTCGAAACTACACGTTCAAGGTCGAGGGCGACATGCTGGTGGTGACCGATCCGACGAGCGGTCGCAGCGTGACCTTGGATCGTGTGCGGAATTGACCCCGGTGGGGTCGATCGGATGGAACGCCCGCGCCCCTGAGCGCGGGGCATCCTGACGAAACGTGCAACCTCCTGCCCGGCGCACCCACGATGCGCCGGGCAGGTTCGTTTCCGGAAGGCGTCCCCCGCTACGCGGCCACCACGAAATCGCGCTCCTCGACGCGCCCATCGGCGAGAAGTTGCGGCCGGACCAGGTCCCGAGCGCCGCGCACGCCGACCCCGGCGATGACGAAGGACTCGTCGCGCGGCGGGAGGGCGGTCGGCGGCACGACCGGTCGTCCGGCGACGCGCTGACCGACCTTTCTCGGATCGATGTCGATGTATCCCGCCACCTCGACTCCGTGCTCGGCGAGGGGGTCGAACCGCCGCCGCGTGACCCGGCCGGCGCCCCAGAGCCACACGGCTCGCGGATCGCGGCAACGGCGCCGATCGGCGGCCAGATAGCGGCACTTCGTGGCGAAGAGGCGCTCGACCGAATACCGCTCGTCCGTGCGCGAAAGGCGCTCCGGACGATCGTTCCACACGAGGAGCACCTCCGGCACCTTGGCGAACCGCACGCCCGCCTCCATCCAGCGCAGCCAGAGTTCGTAGTCTTCGGGAAACGCCCCCTCCGCGTATCCGCCGTGCCGATCCAGGAGTTCGCGTCGAAAGACGACGCTCGGGTGGGGCACGGGAGAATCGACGAAGCGGGACCGGTGGATCGACGCCGCGTCGACCTGCGCATTGGTCCATTCGACATGGGCCGCGAATCCGCCCTGCCGCGTTCGGTCGCCGCCGTGTGCCACCAGGCACGACGCCACGCCGATCCCCGGGGCGTGATCCAGCAACGCCAGTTGGCGCTCGAGGCGAGTCGGGCGCATCACGTCGTCCGCATCCATGCGGGCGATCAGCGGCGTCGTGGCCGCGGCACAGCCGGCGTTCAAGGCGGCGACAATGCCCCGGCCGCGCGATGCAATCAGGCGCACCCGAGGATCCTGCGCCGCCGCGGCCGCCACCATGTGCGGTCCGTCGTCCGCCGATCCGTCGTCGATCGCCACGAGTTCCCAGCGGGCAAGCGATTGTGCCGAGATGCTCGAGAGCGCGGCGGCCAACGACGACGCGGCGTTCCGAAACGGCATGACGATGCTGACGAGTGGTTCCATCGCGTCGCGCGGATCCGACCGCTCCTGGCCGAATCCGACGCAACCAAGGGTACGCGCCCGTCGCCCAGCTCGCGATGCGACGACGCCGCGCCCCCCCGCCCGTCACTCGTACGACGGCATCCACTGGCATCCCACGATCTTCGCCTCCAGCTCCGCGGCCGGGCACGGCGGTGCGAGTCCCTCGGATTGGGCCGCCTGGGCCACGGCCAGCGCGATCTTTGCGGCCGTCGCCCGCAAATGTCGCTGGGAGGGGAGCAGCGAGGCGGTACGGTCGCGCTTCGCGGGCGACATGTCGCCCAGGGCACGGGCCGCCGCCAGCATCATCCCGTCGCTCACCCGGCGGGCGCGGGCGGCGGCGATGGCCAGTCCGATCGCAGGGAAGATGAACACGTTGTTGCATTGGCCGATCGTGAACTCCTGGTTGCCGAAGCGCACCGGCGGGAACGGCGAACCCGTCGCCACCAGCGCCCGCCCTTCGGTCCAGCGAATGATCTCCTCCGGCGTCGCCTCGCACCGCGAGGTCGGGTTGGACAGGGGCAGCACGATGGGGCGCGCCGTGTGCATCGCCATGCTGCGCACGATCGATTCGGTGAACGCGCCGGCCAGGGTCGAGAGTCCGATGAGGACGGTGGGATGGACCGTGTCCACGACCGCCGACAGCGTGACCTTGCCGTCGACGTCCCGAGAGAAGCGGCCGAGCGAGTCCTCGCTCTGAGCGAACGCCCGCTGCTCCGACGAGAGGTCCGTCCGCCCCGTGTGCAGAAGACCGCCCCTGTTCACGAGGAAGAACCGCGAGCGGGCATCGGCCTCGGCAAGTCCTTCGTGCTGCATGGCGATGCGCAGGTAGTCGGCCACACCGACGCCCGCGGAACCGGCACCGAGGATGACCACGCGCTGGTCGCGGAGCGACTCGCCCGTGACTTCAACGGCGCCGATGATCGCGCCGAGGGTGACCGCAGCCGTGCCCTGGATGTCGTCGTTGAAGCTGAGGATCTGACCGCGGTAGCGCGAGAGCAGCGTCGCCGCGGTGTTGTTGGGGAAGTCCTCCCACTGGAGGCACGTGCCGGGAAGCTCGTGCTTGACCGCCTGCACGAACTGCTCGATGAAGTCGTCGTACTCCTCCCCGCTCAAGCGCTCGTGCCGCCACCCGAGATAGAGCGGGTCGTTGAGCCGATCCTCGTTGTTCGTGCCCACGTCGAGGACGATCGGCAGCGTGCGGGACGGATGGATGCCGCCGACCAGCGTATAGAGGGAGAGCTTGCCGATCGGAATGCCCAGACCGCCGACCCCCTGGTCGCCGATGCCGAGGATGCGGCCGCCGTCGGTGACGACGATCACGTCCACATGCTGGTCGGGCCGGTTGGCCAGGATCTCCGGGATGCGGTCGCGCAGCGGGTAGGAGACGAAGAGCCCGCGCGGACGGCGGTAGATGTGCGAGAACTGCTCGCACGCCAACGCCACGGTCGGGGTGTACACGATCGGCATCATCTCCTCGACGTGGTCGAGGAGAAGCCGGTAGTAGAGGACCTCGTTCGTGTCCTGCAGGGCGCGCAGATAGATGTGCTTGTCGAGGTCGCTCGCCCGGGAGGAGAACGCCTCGTAGGCGCGGTCGGACTGCTCCTCGAGGGTCTCGATCTGCGGCGGCAGGAGGCCAAGCAGCCCCAGGCGGGTGCGCTCGTACATGGTGAACGCGGTGCCCTTGGTCCGAACGGGATCGTCCAGCAGGACGTGGCCCCGCAGGGGCAACGCCTCGCTCAGCGAAGCAGGCAACATGTGAGGTCTCCACAGAAGGGTCCGCGGCGGAGGCCGGCGCATCCGAACAGGCGCTGCGGCATGTTCGCCAGCGTATCGTTCGCTCTCGGCGGCACGCATGGATTGCAGCGTGCCGTACGCCGTTCCGCACGATATCCTCCACCCGACGCGCCATGACGACGAACGACGAGGATCCCGCGACGCGCGCCAACCCCGGGGCCGGAACGCGCCGCCGGCGTGCCCCGTCGGCGCGGCGGCGGGTCCTGCTCATCGTGGCGTCGCTGCTCTTCTCGGCGACACTGCTCGGCCTGCTCGAGGGATCGCTTCGACTCGCGGGCTACGGCGGGTATCCGCCGACCTTCGTGCGGGCCGGCACGCTGGCCAACGGCTCCACGCTCGTGCTGACGAGTCATGGCGGCCCCACCTCGTACTTCTTCGCCAACCGCTCGTTGCCCGGGTCGCTGGATCCCAGCGCCTTCGAGATGCCCAAGCCGGCGGGCACGCTGCGGATCATGATCGTGGGAGAGTCCGCGGCGAAGGGGAACCCCTATCCACGACCGCTCTCGGCGGGCGCCTTCCTGGCGGCGATGCTCTCCGACCTGCTGCCCGGACGGCGCATCGAAGTCGTGAATCTCGGCGTCACGGCGATCGCGTCGTTCCCGGCGCTGGGCATCCTCACCGAGGCGCTGGCCTACGACCCGGACCTCGTTGTGATCTACCTGGGGAACAACGAGTTCTACGGAGCGTTCGGCGTGGCCTCTCTCCACTCCGCGGGCCGTTCCCCGTGGATGATCCGGTTGATCCGTGCGACCCGTTCCCTGGCGATCGCCCAGTTCATCGACCGGCACCTCCGGGGCGACCAGCCGCACGAGCAGAAGACGCTGATGGAGGCGATGGTCGGGCAGTCGTTCATCGCTCCCGGCGACCCCGCCCGCGCCGCGGCGGCCCGGAACCTCGAGACCTTCGTGAGCGCGATGCTCGATCGCTGCCGCGCCGCCGGCGTGCCCGCGATCGTGTGCACGCCGCCTGCCAACGAGCGGGATCTCGCTCCGCTGGGCGCCTCGGATCTGTCGTCGCTCGCCCCGGAGAGTCGCGTCCTCTTCGACCAGTTGCTCGACGCCGCGCAGAAATCGATGGAGTCCGATCCGAGCGCGGCGGAGGCCTCGATCCGACAGGCGATCGCCTTGGCCCCCGAGCATGCCCGGGCCCGGTACCTGCTGGGCCAAGCGCTGCTCGCACAGGGGCGGGAGGAGGAATCGGCGGTCGCCTTCCGCGCGGCGCTGGACCTCGATCCGATGCCCTGGCGGCCGCCGTCGAGCTCCGTGGAGGCGATCCGGCGGGCGGCCGCCAGCCGCGGTGCCCCGCTGTGCGATCTGCAGGCGGCCTTCCGGGCGGAGAGTCCCGGCGGCTCGACGGGGTGGGAGCTCATGGACGACCATGTGCACCCGTCGCTTCGAGGTCAGGCGCTGATCGCGAGGAGCATCGTGCGCACCCTGGCCGGCCTCGCGCCGCCATCCTCCCCCGCCGCGCTCCGAATCGAGGACGTCGAGTCGCTTCCCGACTGGACCGCGTACGCGACGCGTCTCGGAGCGAACCCCTACGACGAGTACGCTGCCGCGCACGCGATGCGTCTCCTGGCCTCGGCCCCGTTCTTTCGCCAGACCAATCCGATGTTCCTCGAGCGCAACGACGCGTACTGCCGGCAGGTGGAGGCGAGCTCGCCTCCGGAGGTGCAGCAGCAGATCCGGGTCTGGCTGGATCCGCGCACGCACCAGGGCGGACTGCGCCCGATCGGAGCCCTGGTCGGTCGGGCCCTCGCCGGACGCGGGGACTTCGCCTCCGCCGAGCCGCTTTTCCGTGTGGCCGCGGGCAGCGTGGAACCGTACGGATCGTGGGACCTCGAGTACACGTTCCTCTCCCTCTACTGTCGTCTCCGCATGCACGGCACGCTCGGCGACGCGGATCGCCAGGAGGCGCTCGAAGCGATCCAGCGCGGGCGGTTCCTGATCGACAACGGCCTGAGCACCACCGGCGCCGCCGAGCGCTTCGTAGGCGAGTTCCACGTGATGCGGGACGAGTTCGCCGAGGCCGTACCGTTCCTGCTCGTGGCCCAGCGGAAGCTCGAGGGCATGAACCGCGCCGCCACCGACGAGGCGCTCGTGCGGGCGTACGTCGGCACCGGCCAGAGGGCGTTGGCACAGGGCGTGATCGACGAGGGCTTCGCGACGAACGCGCGCTTCGCCGGCGCCTACCGCAACATGGCCGCGCTACTCGAGCCCGGTGCGCCTCCGTCGGAGCCCACCCGGCCATGACCGCGATCCTCGGCATTTCCGCGTACTACCACGACTCCGCCGCGGCGCTGGTCGTCGATGGTGCGATCGTCGCCGCCGCACAGGAGGAGCGGTTCACCCGGCTCAAGCACGATCACCGCTTCCCCACCCATGCGGTGGACTACTGCCTGGCCGAGGCGGGCCTCCAGCCCGAGCAGATCGACTACGTCGGGTTCTACGACAAGCCGTTCCTCAAGTTCGAGCGCCTGCTGGAGACGTACCTGTCCTTCGCGCCGGCGGGATTCCCGTCGTTCGCCTCGGCCATGCCGCTGTGGCTGAAGGAGAAGCTGTATCTGCCCCGCATGATCCGGAAGAGCCTGCACGGCCGGTACCGGCGAGCGATCGTCTTTCCCGAGCACCACGAGTCGCATGCCGCCAGCGCCTTCTTCCCGAGTCCGTTCGACGAGGCGGCGATCCTGACGCTGGACGGCGTGGGGGAATGGACCACGACCAGCTTCGGCACCGGACGGGGCAACCGGATCGAGCTCACCCACGAACTGCGGTTTCCGCACTCGCTCGGACTGCTGTACTCCGCGTTCACCTTCTTCACGGGATTCCGCGTGAACTCCGGCGAGTACAAGCTGATGGGCCTCGCGCCGTACGGCGAGCCCCGCTACACCGACACGATCCTCCGCAATCTCGTCGACCTCAAGGACGACGGGTCGTTCCGCATGGACATGTCGTACTTCAACTACTGCCAAGGGCTGACGATGACGAGCCCGCGCTTCGAGCGGCTCTTCGACGGTCCGGCGCGGAAGCCCGAAGCAAGGCTCACGCAGCGGGAGATGGACATCGCGGCGTCGATCCAGGCCGTCACGGAGGAGATCATGCTCCGTTGCGCCCGGCACGTGCATCGTGCGACCGGGATGACGCGGCTGTGCCTCGCGGGCGGCGTGGCGCTGAATTGCGTCGGCAACGGACGGCTGCTGCGGGAAGGGCCGTTCGAGGACATCTGGATCCAGCCGGCGGCCGGCGACGCCGGCGGGGCTCTCGGCGTGGCCACCTTCGTGTGGCACCAGCTTCTCGACCAGCCAAGAGCCCCGTTGCCGCGCGACAGTCAGTCGGGCTCGCTGCTCGGACCGCGCTACGACGAGGCGCACATCAAGGCGTTCCTCGATCGCAAGGGCGCGGTGTACCGGCACTTCGACCGCGACGAGGCGCTCACGGCGGCCGTCGCGGACCTGCTGGCTTCGGAGAAGGTCGTGGGCTGGGTGCAGGGGCGGATGGAATTCGGTCCGCGTGCCCTCGGCTGCCGCAGCATCCTCGGCGACGCCCGCTCCACACGGATGCAGTCGGTGATGAACGTCAAGATCAAGTTCCGGGAGTCGTTCCGGCCCTTTGCCCCGAGCGTTCTCGAAGAGCGGGTGGACGAGTTCTTCGAGACCCGATCGCACGAGCAGAGCCCCTACATGCTTCTGGTGGCGCCGGTCCGCCGGGAGAAGAGGCTTCCTGTCGGCGCCGGAAGCGACGGGATGGCCGGACTGGACAAGCTCAAGGAGGTCCGGTCGGTGGTGCCCGCCATCACCCACGTGGATTGCTCGGCCCGCGTGCAGACGGTCGATCGCGATCGCCACGGGCGGTACTACGAGCTCCTCAAGGCGTTCGAGCAGCGCACAGGGTGCCCGGTCGTCATCAACACCAGCTTCAACGTGC
The DNA here is from genome assembly GCA_020427695.1 of Phycisphaerales bacterium. Classification (GTDB taxonomy): domain Bacteria; phylum Planctomycetota; class Phycisphaerae; order Phycisphaerales; family SM1A02; genus JAGQOG01. The sequence goes on along the minus strand of JAGQOG010000124.1, from coordinate 15,520 downwards.
GCGGCGAGCCCATCGTCTGCACGCCGGAGCACGCCTACCGCTGCTTCATGGGCACCAACATGGACGTGCTGGTGCTGGAGCGCTTCGTGCTGCTGAAGGAGGAGCAGCCGGGCGGAGGCGAGCTTCGGAACGAGGCGTACCTGGCGCAGTTCAAGTTGGACTGACGGAGATCCGACCGTGGCCATGATCGAGATCAAGACCGATCCCACCCTCCGCGAGCTGCGGATCTTCGCGGCGCTGTGGTTCGTGTTCTTCCTGGTCTTCGGGTGGATCGCGGTCCGCAGCGGACAGGGGCTGCTGGGCCTGTCCGCGGCGACGGGGATCTGCTTCGCGGTCTCCCTGGCCTTCAATCGCGACTTTCCGAAGCGCGCGCAGCTCCTGGGTGCGCTCATACCCCTCGGACTTCTGGCCACCTGGGCCGGAATCCGTCTCGTTGCTTCCGCGGGGGTGCCGGAGCCCACGATCCGCTGGACGGTGCGCGGGCTGTTCGCCGCGCTCGGTGCCGTCGGCGCCGGCGCAGCGCTGGCCGATCGGGGCGTTGCCCGCCGGCTCTACCGCGGCTGGATGTTCGCGGCGCTGCCGATCGGGTGGACCGTCTCGCATATCATGCTTGGCGCCGTCTACTTCCTGGTCGTCACCCCGATCGGGCTCGCGCTGCGAACGCTCGGCAAGGACCCCATGGAGCGGCGGTTCGACCCCAGCGCCGCGACGTACTGGCGCCCGCGGCGGCAGACCACCGATCCCCGACGCTACTTCCGCCAGTCGTAGTGCACGACGAACGCCGCTTCGCACCGAACCGAGATCCGAAGGCCCGACATGAGCGACTCCGAAAAGCCCCAGCCGGCCGCCAAGACGTTCGCCGACGAGGCCGCGCGGGAGAACCCGAGCCTGCTGAGCGAGTTCTGGGATCTCATCCTTCACGAGAAGAAGTGGTGGCTGATCCCGATCATCGTGGTGCTGCTGGCGATCGGTCTGCTGGTGGTGCTGGGGTCGAGCGCGGTGGCACCCTTCATCTATCCGTTGTTCTGAGGCCGGCGTGCAGGAGTGGGCGGCGGCGGCTCGGGGCGCCGGCGTTGCCGGCTGTCGCTGAGGCAAGGCGGCGGTAGCCGCCTTCTTCATCAACGGGCCGACCCGCTCTGCGGGATCGACCCGCAAGAGAACCACTCGTGTACAACAGCCTGCCGACGTCGGACGGTTGTTGTCTCCAGTGCTCCTACGGGTCGACGCTGCGAAGCAGGTCGGCCCGCCAAGATCCGGCGGGCCGCCGCCCGCCGTCCTCAGCCTGAGGCGGGGCGGCCGCCGCCTTTCCTCAGCGCTCGTCGGCAGCGCCGACGCCCGGCGACTCCAACCGGTTCCTGAGGAACGCGATCGTCTCCTGCCACGCGCCCTTTGCTGCCTCCAGGTTCTTCCCGTCCCGTCCCGACTGCTGCCGCAGGAAGCCGTGACCGGCGCCCGCGTAGACGTGCGGCGCGTACGTCTTCCCCAGCTCGCGCATGACCGTCTTGGTGGGCTCCACCGTGGAGGTCACACGGGCGTCGTCGCCGCCGTAGAGCCCGAGCACCGGACAGGCGATGCGGGTCAACGCGACCTTGTCCTGCGGCGCGGTTCCGTAGTACACGACCGCGGCGCGGAGCTCCTTCTGCGCGGTTGCGTATTCGAACGTCGTGCTCCCACCCCAGCAGAAGCCGATGCACGCGGTCGCCGATCTGGCGGAAGGCAACGCGATCGCGTAGCCGCGCACCGCGTCGAGCCGCTGGGCCACCTCGGCGGCGCTCAAGGCGCGGATCGCCTCACGCACCTTGTCCCCCTCGAACGACGAGGTTCCGCCGCCGTTCGGGCCCTTGCCCTAGAGGAGATCCGGCGCCACCGCGATGAATCCTTCTGCGGCCAACTGGTCCGCCACCGCTCGCACCCAGTCGGTCATGCCGAAGATCTCGTGGACGACGAGGACCACCGGCGCCTGGTCGCTGCGCTCGGGATAGGAGACCCAGGTTCGGATCGTCGCCTTCGATCCGTCCGCAGCGGTCGGCAACGCGATGTCCACCCACTCGCCGTGCCGCGGCGAGTCGACCAGCGCCTTGGTCGCGCCTTCGGCGTCGGGGGGAATGGCGATCGCCTTGGCGGCGGGCACGCCGTTGGCGTCGGGCACCGCGACGGGCGGCGCGGCAGTCGCCTGGGCGAGCGCAGTCGGGGCACAAAGCAGGACGACGGACATGAGGAGGGTCGTGTGCATGCCGGCATTCTCGCCGATCGGCGCGATGGCGTGGGACGAAGTGCTCTGGCACCGCGGCAAGGCGGCGAGTCGCACCGCTCGGTGGGGTCCGTGCCGGCGGCGGTTCCCGTAGGCGATCCCGCCGCGCCACGGTCGACCGCGGTGGTGCGCTGGGGCGCAGCCGTCCGCTCCGGCAGGGGTAGACTGCCGAGCATGACGCTCCGTCCGCGGCCCCTCGCCCCCCGAATCCCCGTGCTCCTTGCCACCGCGCTTTCCTGCACGCTGGGGTCGTGCACCGCTCCACCGTCGGCCGGCGAGTCGAGCCCCAGCCATCCCCCGACCGCAACCGGCTCCCGAGCCCTCGAGGCGCAGTCGCTCGCCATGACCATGGCGGACGAGTACATCGCGGGACTGGGCGAAGCGGTCTACCTGGTGGCGCGCAGCGGCCAGCAGAGTCCGAAGGCTCGGACCTTGACGCAGTCGTTTCTCCGCAACGGCGTTGGGGCCGCGATCGACATCGCCGCAGGTCCCAATCCCTCCGTCGCGATCCTCGACCTCCTGGTGCTCTCAGCGCTTCAGACCTGGGCCTTCGAGGCCCACTGGATGCCCGAGGGGATCGGCGACGGGGGCAAGGCAGCCGTCGCCCGAATCAGGCGGGCGGAGGAGGACATCTGGCACGCCGCCGCATCGTCCCTGACCGACGAGCAGTTGGCGACGGTTCGGAGGCTGGTTGACCACTGGATCGCGGAACATCCCGACCGCACCGTGGTCTCGCTGGTGCGCTTCGCGGACTTCGGCGACGAGCGCAAGCTGAGCACGGCCTCGTTGCGGGGCGAGGCGGGTGGGCTCCTCCGCGAGGTGAGCGACGCGACCGGCGCGATCGACGATGCCCGACTCCTCGGCGAGCGTGCGCTGTGGTTCGCCAGCCGCTATCCGTATGTGCTCGGCGAACAGGTGGAGCTCACCGCCTTTCGCCTCGCGGGTCAACCGGAAGGACAGGAACTCGTCAAGGCGCTCCAGTCGATCCAGGACCTCTCGAGAACGGCCACCGATCGCCTCGACGGCTTCCGGCAGGACCTTCGCGAGGAGCGGGAGGACCTGTTCCGGCAGGTTGCGACGGAACGCACGGCCACCATCCAACAGGCGCAGTCGGCGCTGGAGGAGACCGTCCAGAACGCGCTGGCCGGCGCGGCAGAGCGCATCGCCGCGCAGCGCCAGATCGCGATCGACCAGTTCTTCCAGTCGATCGCGGCGGAGCGCCGCGCGCTGCTGGACGACTTCGAAGCGCGTGAAGCAACGCTTCGCGGCGTGATGACCGAACTGCGCGAGACGATCGACGCCTCGGGAACGCTTGCCAGCGAGCTGACGAAGACCGTCGGTGCGATCGACCGGGTCGTGGCTCGCTTCGACTCGGCATCGTCGCGTGGCGCCGAGGCCTTGAAGCTCAGCGACGTCCGGGACGCGCTGGCCGAGACCAAACAGGCCGCGGAGCAGATTGTCACGCTGCTCGAGCGCACCGACGAGCTCGCGGAGTCCGGTCGCCTGGAGCGTCCGCTCGCGGGCCTCGTGGATCCGGCGAACGGACTGATCGACCGGGCGTTCTGGCGGGGCGCGATCCTGATTGTCCTGCTGGTGGCCGGACTCGGGCTGCTGCGCCTGATTCCTGTCCGCGGATCGTCGGGCCCGCGCGGCTGAACCGGGACCGACGCGATCGGGGCGCAGGGGCTTCGTGGAGCCCTACGGCTCGAGTCCGTCCGGCACACCCGACGGGAAGACCTCGGCGATCGCGGCCTCGATCCGCGCGATCCGATTCTCGGGATTGGGGTGCGTGGAGAAGAATTCCGGTGGCGCCTGGCCCTGGGACGCCTCCGCCAGGATCTCCATCACCCTGATCATGGACCGGGGGTCGTAGCCCGCCGCGGCCGCGAGCCGCACACCCCAGCCGTCCGACTCGAGTTCGTCGTCGCGTCCGTAGCGCATGTTGATCAACTGGCCGATCGCGGCCGCGATGGCCGCCGCCTGCGCCCCGGAGGAGGGTCGATCCGGATCCGATGCGGCGACGCCCACGGCGCCGACCAGACCCGTGGTGAGGCGCTGCTTCGCAAGGTGCTCGGCACCGTGCCGCTCGATGACATGACCGATCTCGTGCGCCAGGACGCCCGCCAGTTGACCCTCGGTCTCCAAACGGTCCAGGAGGCCCACGGTGATGAAGACCTGTCCTCCGGGCAACGCAAACGCGTTGACCGTCTTCGGGTCCGCCAGCAGATGGAACTCGAAGCGGTACGGCGAATCGGCCGCGGGACCGCTGGAGACCAGCCGGCGCCCGATCGTGTCCACAGCTTCCTGGGCCTGGGGATCGGCAGCCAGGCCGCCGAACTGCTGCGCCATTTCGGGCGCCGACTGCAACCCCAGCGCGATCTCCTGGTCGGGCGTGAGATCGACGTGCTGCATCTTCCCGGTGACGGGGTTCTGCGAGCGGCTGCTGTAGAAGGAGATGATCGCGATGAGGGCGATCGCGGCCGCGATCAGCAGCCGACCGCCACCTCGGGAGAGACATCCGGCACCGGCGCCCGGGCGCCTTCGGTAGACAGGTTGGGGCATGCGGAACCTCCGACCGGGATGGTAGCGAACGACCGTCCGCCTCGGCGATCGGGACGAGCAGCCCGTTGAAGAAGTGCTCCGTCGGCGAGAGCGCGTCATCGCGGCCCAGGCCAAGGAGCCGTGGCGCTGCGTTATCCCGGGAGATACCGCGAGCCGCGGCGACGCCGGAATGGGTCGTGAGGGCCGCTCGCAGCCAGGATGACTTCTTCAACGGGCTGCTAGCGTGCTCGGGACCGAAGCGCCGATCGCACCGCAACCAGCTCCATCACGTTCTCCGAAGTGACCATGCCGACGAGGCGCAACTGCGCCCCGGACGGTCCGGCGGCCGGTTCCGCCACGGGGACGAGCGAGCAGGAGGTCCGTGACGGCGGCACGCCGCCGGGACCGGAAGCCGCTCCCCCTCGCGAGAGCTCGAGCGCACGCTCGAGGGGATCGTCCGGACGCACAGCGGGGCAACTCGGCTCCATGGCGTCGCCCACTCGGGCGGCGAGACCTCCGTTCGCCAAGGCTCGAATCAACCCCGCCCGCGGCAACACGCCCGCCAGGGCACCGGCATCGTCGTCGGCGGCGCCGTCGCGGAGCACCGGGAAGTCGTGCTGCTCGCCGGAGATCAACTCGTCGGCGGCCTCGCGCAAGGTGTCCGACTCGTGGAGCACGCGAAACCGGCGCACCATCGCGTCGGCCACCGTCATCCCGCGCAGCGCCTCGGTCGTTCGCGTCGCCTGGGCCTCGGCGCCGGCGCCGAGGAACACGAAGACCGCAACCAGCATGAGAAGGACGTTGCCCGCCACGAGCCCGAGCAGCGCGAACCCGATCGCCAGCGCCTGGCCGACGCCCGCGGCCACGGAGGTGGCGCGGGCGCGGCTCATGGTCATCGCCAGGACGGCGCGAAGCACGCGTCCGCCGTCCATGGGAAAGGCGGGAACCAGGTTGAACACGGCGAGAAAGACGTTGATCGATGCCAGCGCCGGGAGGAACGGGATGTTCAGGATCGTGGCCCCGGGCGCGGGCAGGAACGCCTCCGGCCCGTTCAGTACGAGCGCCAACGGAACCATCACGATGGCGAGCAGAACGTTGACGGCGGGTCCCGCGAGGGCCACGATCAGTTCCTGCCCCGGTCGTTCCGGCATGCGCTCGAGGCGGGCGACGCCACCGATCGGCAGGAGCGTCACGTCCCGCGTCCGCACGCCGAACGTGCGAGCCGCCAACGCATGGCCGAACTCGTGAAGGACCACGCAGGCGAACACCGCCAGAACGAACGCGGTGCTGCGCAGGCCCTCGGCGAGCGCATGCTCGCTTCCGCGCACGAAGGGCGAAAGGAGAAACCAGCCCAGGAGCAGGAAGAACGTCCAGTGCACGCGCACCGGGATGCCGGCCACCGTGAGGAGCTTCAGCGACGGACCCATGCACGGCCTCCGTTCGGAGTTCGGCTACGGCTTTCGCGCCGCGATGTCGAGGCTGGTGATGAAGTCGCTTGGTCGGGTGCCCGCCGGCAGCGCCTCCACGATTCGACGATAGAGCGGGTCCTCCCAGCTGGTCATCGCCTGGACGTACTCCGGCTTTGGCACCAGATCGAGGTCCACGAATCCGGCCTCGCGCAGGTGCCGCTCCGTTTCCGACACCAGCACCGCACCGGCGACGCAGCCGATCAGCGCCTCGACCATCTGCTCGACCGCCTGAGGCAGCGGGCGAAGCAGCGCGAGGTCGGACACCGCGACGCGCCCGCCGGGGCGAAGGACACGGGCGATCTCACGCCACACTTGCGACTTGTCCGGCGAGAGGTTCAGCACGCAGTTCGAGATGACCACGTCCACCGTGCGATCGCCGAGGGGAAGATGCTCGATCTCGCCCAGCCGAAACTCGACGTTGTCGAGCCCCGTCCGGGTGCGGTACGTCTCGAGGTTGCGGCGGGCGCGGCTCACCATCTCCGCGGTCATGTCCACACCGATCACACGGCCGGTCGGTCCGACCTTCGGACCGGCCACGAAGCAGTCGAATCCACCACCACTGCCCAGGTCGAGCACCGTTTCGCCGGGCCGCAGGGCGGCGATCGCCGTCGGGTTGCCGCAGGACAGGCCGAGGTTCGCGCCGTCCGGCAGCGCCCGCAGATCGTCGGCCTCGTATCCGAGCTGCTCCGCCAACTGCTCGACGGAGAGGGTGCTGCCACCGCAGCAACCGCCTCCACCGCAGCAGCAGCCCTCGGCTTGCGGCCGTTCCTCGCGCCACACGCCGGTTTCCGCGATGGCCGCATAGCCCGCCCGCACCTTCTCGCGGGTGTCGTTCGATTCGTTTCGCTCGTCGCTCATGTTCAGGCTCCCAGGTTCGGGGTGTTTCGAAGGGTGTTGTGCATCAGTCGATGGTGGCTCGTCCGGGAACAGGGCTCAGCAACACCGCCTTCCCTCCCGTTGCCGACAGCACAACTCCGCTCGCTCGACGCTGAGGATCGAGTCGAGCTGGCGATCGTCGGCGACGATGCGGGGATCGTTCTCGAGGTTGGCGATCACCCAGCGGATTGCCTCCTCCGCGGGCGATGTGCCGCTGGAGGTCGTCAGGCGATAGTGCATCCACCGGCCTTCCTTGCGACTCTGGACGAGACCCGCCTGCTTCAGGATCGCCAGATGCTTGGAGGTCGTCGAAGGGGCGAGCGCCAGGAGCTCGATCACCTGGCAAACGCACCGCTCGCCATTTCGAAGGCTGGCCAGGATGCGGATCCGGTTCTCGTCCGAGAGCGCCTTTGCGAGGGCGACGACCTCATCCAGTGCCACGTTCATCTCCTATAGTTCGCCATATGACGAAATATAGGCTCCGAATCGGCGGAATCAAGGACCGATCGGCCTGATTGGGGGGCGATGTGGTGTCCGCGGCCTTCGACCCCGAGTGGGCTCACCGGCCAACGCCGGTGCCCACCATGGCCAAGGCGGCGAGCCAGACAAGCCCCTTGAGGAGGAAGAAGCCGAAGGTCGCGGTTCCGGCCACGGCGGCCCGCCGGCGGAGATTCGTGGGACGTCCGGCAACAGAAGGGAGTGACATCGCGGTGCCTCTTGGGGACAAGGTCGTGCGTATGGGCCCCGCACGGGTCGGGGCGAAGGGGTGGTGCCTCCTCGCGCGTCGATCGCACGGGGTCACCGCCACCAGGCGCATTCGCCGGCCCTCAACTGCCAAGGGAGGGTCGATCCGATCGCGACAACTCAAATCACGCCGTACATGGCAGCTCCAGCGGCCCAACTGCGCCTTCACAGGTGGGCCGGAACAAACGGCCGGCAACGCCTGCGTCCGCAGGCAAGGAGAATCCATGACCGCGCACACCGCAACCAACGCCTCGTCGAGCTGCCCCATCACGGGAATGTTCTCCGGAGGAACCGCCGAGGGCTCGCTGCCCGTTCGCATCGCCGCCTTCCTCTACGGACTTTTGGCGTATTTCGCGTTCTTCGTCACGATCGTCTACGCCATCTGCTGGGTCGGAAACTGGTTCGTGCCCAAGTCGATCGACAGCGGCCAGCCGGGCGCCCTGATGCCGTCCATCCTGGTGAACGCGGGGCTCTTGAGCGTGTTCGTGATCCAACACACCATCATGGCGCGACCTGCGTTCAAGCGATGGTGGACGAAGCTCGTTCCCGCGACGATCGAGCGGAGCACGTTCGTGCTTCTGGCGAGCGCCATCCTCCTGGTCGCCTTCTGGCAGTGGCGCCCGCTTCCCGCGCTCGTCTGGCACGTCGAGGCGGGGTGGGCCCGAGCGGCTCTCGTGGGGGCATCGCTCCTCGGCTGGGGCATCGTCTTCGCCTCCTCGTTCATGGTCAGTCACTGGGATCTCTTCGGTTTGCGGCAGGTGGCCATGCCGCTCCTCGGACGCCGGCCGGCTCCGATCGGATTCCGCGTCGTCGGGCTCTACCGGCTGGTTCGGCATCCCCTGATGCTCGGCTTCCTGATCGCGTTCTGGTGCACGCCCACCATGACCGTCGGTCACCTCCTGTTCGCCGGATTGACCACGGCGTACATCCTGTTCGGGACCACGATCGAGGAGCACGATCTCGTGGCGCACTTCGGCGAGCGCTATCTCGACTATCGCCGCCGGGTGCCCAGCCTGCTCCCGGTCCCGCGCCTCGGTCGCGCCTCGGCGTAGTCACGCATCAGGAATCACCCACGCTCCAGCACACGGGGAAGGAAGGGAGTTCGGTCATGGTCGTCGCGACTGCCAGTCTCGAGGTTCAATCGCACGGCCCGGCCGGACCCTCCCTCCCCGGAACCCGTTCCCCCGCAATCGCCCCGGCCGATCGCCACGCCCCGACGCTCTACACTTCGCCCGTGGCCGACTCCGACTCCATGCCCGCCTCGCCGAAACAGGTCACGCGCCTGCTGAGCGAGATTCCCAGCCGACCGGAGGCCGCGGAGGAGCTGCTGCCCCTGGTGTACGAGCAGCTTCGCGCGTTGGCCCAGCGGCACATGCGCGGCGAACGCCGGCAGCACACCCTCCAGGCGACGGCGCTCGTCCACGAGGTCTACCTGCGACTCGTGGGCGACCGGGAACCGGCCTGGGAGAGCCAGGCGCACTTCTTCCGCGTGGCCGCCGACGCGATGCGGCGCTACCTCATCGACCATGCCCGCCGGCGGGACGCGGCCAAGCGCGGCGGGGGCAAGAAGCCGCTCCCGCTGAGCGTGGTCGATCTCGCCGTCGAGAACGACGCCGACCAGGTCCTTGCCCTCGAGGAGGCGATGCAGTCGCTGGAGCGCGAGGATGCCGCGGCGTTCGACGTGGTGCGACTGCGCTTCTTCGCCGGCCTGAGCGTCGAGGAAACGGCCCACGTCCTCGGATGCTCGGAGCGGACAGTCATGCGCGAGTGGTCGTTCGCGCGGGTGCGCCTGTACCAGCTCCTCGGTGAGCAGGGAGGGAAGCTGGGCGTGTGACGCCCTGGTCCGAGCGCACCGATCAATACGACCGGGATGGGCGCGGCACCTCAACGCTCCATTCCTGCGTCTCACCCTCCGCAGAACTGCAAGGCGATCTGCACGCACGGAAGATCCCACTGCAGTTCGCAGCAGATCGGTTCCACGTCGCACACGGTCTCGCAGCACAGCGGATCCTCGCACCCCGGCCCGGGATGCGGTTCGAAGCACGGTCCCTCGCCTGGACAAACGGGGCCGCCCTGGAACGTGACCGTCAACTGGTCGTCACCAGTGACCTGCTCCGGAAGCGATCCCGGCGCCGGCGACAACGTCACCGTGATCACATCGCCGTCCTGGAGCGGAATCGGCTTCTCGCTGACGGTCAGCACCACGCAGGCGCAGGTGCAGAACTCGATCCCGACGACGGAGGCGATCGACTTCTTGCAGAAGCCGTTCAGGGTGACGATTCCGAAGTTCCACGTGCCGCACTCGGAGCCGTCGCAGGGTGGCGAGGTTCCCAGGCACGGACCGGATGCGCCCGCGGTCGTTGCGGGCTGGAGGGTCGATCCCACGATCAGGCCGTTGACGGAGTAGGTCACGATGGTCGAGAGGTCCTTGGGACCGTCGGACTGAAGGGTCTCGGCGACCCAGTTGGCGCCGATCGTGTACAGCCCCGGGGCGCCGGCCGGCTCGATGACCACGCTCTCGATCCCACGGTTCTCGGCCGGGAACTCGGGCGGCGGCGACACGTCGCCATGCACGTGCAGCACCCAGTCGGCGTTCGGGAAGCCGATCGACTCCACGGTCACGAACTCGGGCGTGTCGCATCCGAAGGCGCGGATGTAGGTCGGTCCCGTCTCGCCATCGTTGTTCGCGCCCATGCCCACGAGTCCGTCGTCGTGCGGCGGACACGCGAGGGATGCGACCAGCGTCGCGTCGGGCGGCACGGCCACCGGAGCCGGGAATCTCGCTTGGAGGATTCCGCCGCCGTAACCACCGGGCACGAGAAGCGTTTGCGATCCCAGCTCGAACAGGTCCACGCCCGGCGCGATCGGCGGTCCCCCGTCGAGATCCTGATACAGGTGAACCGTGCAGACGAGGTTGGAGCCGGTGTTGGTCTCGATGCCGACATCGACGCACATGACCGACAACACCTGCCCCGCCGTGTCCGGGAACGCCGCCAGATCGAACGACCGCGCGTACTCGTTGTCGGAGGAGAATCCGGTGTCGTCGTCGAAGCACGCGACCCCCGTGAAGGGCTCGACCGCGTCGGACACGCTCTGCGTGAGATCGACGGGACCACAGTCGCAGGCGCCCCACCCGCCCAGGAGCAGGCCGAGATCGGCGCCGTCGGTGGTGCCGTCGCAGTTGAGGTCGGTCGCGCCGGGCGAACCCCAGCTCCCCAGGAGCGTGCCGAGGTCGGCACCGTCCGTTTGGCCGTCGTGGTTCAAGTCCGACGGGCACGGCAGGTCGCCCGCGCACGCCACGAAGTTCTGCCGTACCACGCCGGCGAGCTCGAACCCCAGGCTTGGCGGCAGATCGCCCGGATACTGGCTCCACGTGCCGTCGAAGATGGGCACCGGACCGTCGAACAGCGTGTACGTGTCCTTGTCCACGTTGACCATGAGCATGGTTGGCGTGGTCGTGAATTGCTCGGAGCAGACGATCTCGACGTCGATGTCGGTGCCCGGCGCGAAGTCCTCCACCCAGACCGTGACCTCGATCGTGGTTCCGCCCCACGGGAGCGTCACACTCCAGTGCCAGTCGTTGGCCTCCGACGGCAGGTAGGTCGAGTCGTACTGGGGCACGCCCGGTTCCGGCGTCTTGCCGTCGGGGAAGGTGGTGCCGATCTCGTTGCCGTCGTTCGTCCACGTCGAGGGGCTGAAGTACACGCCCGGTTCGCTCGAGTAGACACAGTCGATCACACTCGGACACTCCGAGAGCACGCAGTCGGAATCGGCGCTCCACCCGCCGGGGAAGCCGCCACCTCCGGCATTGCCCAGGGCCTCGTTCACCTGCGCCTCGCCGGCGGCACCGGGCGCGCTTGAGGTCCCGGTCACCGCCTCTGTGCTCTCGCCGCCATCGACGATCGTCGAGGTCCACGTGAAGCTGGCGAGGAGGCACAGCGTCGAGCCTGAGATCGACGAATCGGTGACGGAGGACGCCACAAGGTAGGTCGTGAACGTGATCACGACCGTTCCCGGGGTTGGCTCGCCACGATCGTCTTCCCACGACGTCCCCACGCCCTCGGTGTGGTAGCTCGGATACTCCTCGTCCGTCCAGTAGAACGGCTTGTCGTCGTCGCCGCCTGCCGCCACCGGCTGCGGATCGATGGCCGGAAGCTCGCCCAGCACGGGATCGTCCGGATTTCCGTCGCCGTTCTCATCGACCGGCTTGCCATCGACGGTGTAGCCGGTCTCCACGTTCACCCAGCGGAAGTCGTACCACACGTCGAGGTAGGCGAACTCCGGCCCCAGCGCAAACTCCGCCTCGATGAACGTGTTCGTGCCTTGCATCCCGCCGTCGGGATCGACGGTGAGCGTGCCGATCTGTTGCGTTCCCGATCCCTGGATGCCGGCGTTCACGTTCACGGTGGTGGTACCGGCTGCGGCCGAGGCCGCTGCGCACAAGACGACCGCGGCGCCGCACGCCGCGCGGATTGAGACTGCCATGGTCATTGGATACCTCCCCAAATGGGCGGCTGGAACGTCCGCCACGCCCCATTCCAACGCGCCATCCACCAAGTTCAAGGAACGACTGTCGGGATTGGCGGTTCGAGAGGCCGGATCGCCGCTGGACGCTCAAAAAAGGTCGATCGCAGCCCGGCATCGGCTGCAACGATTGGTTCCGGACCGGAGCAATCAAACCCTCGCCGGCAAACTTCCGGGTACCGTCCCTCCCGTGCCCGCTTCCTCCTCGCCACCGGCCCACCCTCCTCTTCCGCGTGCCGTTTGGCTCCTGAGTTGGGTGTCGTTCTTCGCCGACGTGTCGTCGGAGATGGTGTACCCGCTCCTGCCGCTCTTCGTGGTGGGCGTGCTCGGCTCGAGCAAGACCGCGCTCGGCGCCGTCGAGGGATCGGCGGTGTTCATCGTGGCCATCATGACGGCGTTCGCGGGATGGCGGAGCGACCGCATGGGTCGCCGCGTGCCGTGGATCCGCTTCGGCTACGGGCTCCCGGTGCTCGGAAAGACGATCATCGCCTTGGCCACGGTGTGGCCGATGGTGCTCGGCGGACGGCTGCTCGATCGCTTCGGCAAGGGCCTGCGGAGTTCCCCCCGCGACGCGCTCATCGCCGATGCCGTGTCGCCCAACCAGCGCGGTCGCGCGTTCGGCCTGCACCGCGCCTTCGACACCGCGGGCGCCCTGCTCGGGGTGCTGCTCTCGGCGCTCCTGCTCTGGTGGCTCACCGGCTCGCCGCGCAACGGCGCTGCCACGGACGGCACCGAACAAGCGTGGGCGTACCGAACCATCCTCGGCGTCGGCGCCGCGCTGGGTTTGGCCTCGCTCGTCCTCACCTTCCTGGTGCGCGAATCGGAACCCGTGCCGATCTCCTCCCGCCTCGAGGCGCCGGACGGAGGAGCTCCGCCTCCAGTGAACGACGTCATGGCGGACGGTTGGATGGGCCTCCCGGTGCCGTACTGGACGGTGCTCGGGATGCTCCTGCTGTTCGCGGCAGCCAACAGCAGCGACACGTTCCTGTTGCTGCGGGCGAGCGATCTCGGCCTGGCGCCGTGGGCGGTCGTCCTGGCGTACGCGCTCTTCAACCTCGTCTACGCCGCGGTTTCCTATCCCGCCGGCGCCCTGAGCGACCGCATCGGACGTTGGCGCGTCATTGCGGTGGGATGGTTCGTCTACGTCGTGGTCTACCTCGGCTTTGCCGTCGCGAATGCCGCCGGAGTGTGGTTGCTGATGGCACTGTACGGCGTGTCGATCGGTCTCACCGACGGCGTCGGCAAGGCGCTGATCGCCGATGTCGCGCCGCAGGCGCGCCGCGGAACCGCCATGGGTCTCTTCTACGGCGCGACCGGCATCACCACGCTCGGCAGCAGCCTGATCGCCGGACTCGCATGGGACCGCCTCGGCCCCCACGCCCCCTTCCTGATCGGCGGCATTTGCGCTGCGCTGGCGCTGGCGGCACTGCCGATCGGGCGAAAGTGGGCGCTGCGGGGGCGAGGGAGTGGAGTGCGGTCGGCGTGACGCGTCGCGCGAGCCGAAGGAATGGATCAGGTATCAGGGATCAGGGCCTGTCCACGTTCAAGCACGTCGCCCAGCAACTCGCCGATGAACGCTCGGCGGGGCGACGGACAAGCCGTCGCCCCGCTGGCGAATTGGATTCAATCACAACCACTTGCGCTCACCCGGCCACCACGGCCCGATTCCGGAGCCCTGACAACCCCGAACCGTCGAGCGCCAACGTCCGCCGGACACGCTCAGAAACGACCACCGCCCTCAATGCTCCTCCGCCAGCTCGAAGAACCCTCGGCCCGCGTCCCGCAACTGGCCCTCGCGGACGAGCGCTCCCCACACCTCGGCGGGAAACTCGCGCGGCGGGAGGATCGCGTCCACCTCGTGCTTGCGGCCGCTCGACATCGGTCCCACGCCCAGCTTCGACTCGTGGTCGAGGCGCGTGAGCTTGAGGCGCTTTCGAAACGCTCGCATGGCACGCTTGAGCGTCTCGTGGTCGATGGCCTCGGCGCTGTCGGGACCGGTCTCGTTTGACGCGGCAGGCGCCGGGGCGTCGCCGCGCACGACGTGGATCAGGGCGTCGAGCTCGGCCACGTCCCGCGTGGCGATCACCCGCGCGGCTGCCCCCGGATCGGCCTTGACCTTGAGGAGAAGCTTGTGGACCGCTCCCCAGAGCGGACCGGCGGACGCAGGATCGCTGCGAGCGATCGACTCGGCGTGGGCGACGAGTTCGTCGAGCAGTGCGTTGGGGTCTCCGGCGGGCGGCGCACCACCTCCACCATGGCCCTTGTGTTTGCCCTTGGACATGCCGCAAGCGTACCTCGCGGATGCGCCGCGCGCCCAGCGTTCACGCCCCGGCGGTGCGCTGCTCGAGCGGCGGACGGGTCGGCGGTCAGTTCGCCCCGCGCCAGGCGCGAGGCGCCGCCACGATTGCCCGGACCGCCCAAAGCGATCAAGACCAGGCCATTCGTCGCCCGGAAGTTGAGTCTCCTCCGCGGCCACCCCAAGTCGAGCTACCCGCCAGTGGGCGTCCCGAGCCGAAACCCCGGTGCGATTTGGGGAGGCCGCTTGTCCCGGACACGGGTCGAGCGGCCCATAGACCAGGCACCGCCAGCCGGTATCCGGCCCGCCGGGCGTCCCCAGGGCCCATTGCGGTGCCATTCAGCCGGAACGAAGGAAAGGACTCCCATGCGACTCCACGTGCCCACCGAGCAGGACGCAAGCCTCCGCAGCCCAGCCGCGAGCGCGGAGCGAGCGGGCGTGGCCCTGTCCGACGACAACTACCGGGTGGTCGCTCTCTTTCCGATCGGGGCGGGCGAGGTGATCCTGCGCGTGTACGGCATCATCGTGGACCAGCCGTCGAAGTACTCCGTGCAGGTTGACCGGGGTGTGCATGTCGATCTCCCGTCGAACATGGATCGGCACGCCGACCCCCACCACTACCGGTGGCGCTACCTGAACCATTCGTGCGAGCCGAACGCGGCCCTGGACGGCCTGGATCTCGTCGCCCTCCGTCCCATCGAGCGCTGGGAGGAGATTACGTTCGACTACAACACCACGGAAGAGTCGATCGCGGTGCCGTTCTGCTGCACCTGCGGATGCTGCGGCGGCCGAACGATCCGCGGGTTCCGTCATCTCGAT
>JAGQOG010000123.1 GCA_020427695.1 Phycisphaerales bacterium | reverse complement strand
TTTGCTCCCCACGCTTTCGTGCCTCAGCGTCAGGACAGGCCCAGCGGCCTGACTTCTCCTTTGGCGTTCCGATAGATATCTACGCATTTCACCGCTCCACCTATCGTTCCGACCGCCCCTACCTGCCTCAAGATGTGCGGTTCACGAAGCTATTCCATGGTTGAGCCATGGGATTTCACAACATGCCTGCACACCCGCCTACGCACGCTTTAAGCCCAGTGATTCCGATTAACGCTCGCACCCTCTGTATTACCGCGGCTGCTGGCACAGAGTTAGCCGGTGCTTCCTTTGGGTCTGGTCATTTTTTTCCTAAACCCTGACAGCAGTTTACACCCCGAGGGGATTCATCCTGCACGCGGCATTGCCCCGTCACGCTTTCGCGCATTGCGGAAGATTCGTTACTGCAGCCTCCCGTAGGAGTCCGGGCAGTGTCTCAGTCCCGATGCGGCGGGCCGTGCTCTCACACCCGCTACCCGTCTTCGGCTTGGTGAGCCGTTACCTCACCAACTACCTGATAGGACATTCCCCGCTCCCAAGGCAGTAAACCTTTGATCCCGAAGGACCACATCGGGTATTAGTCAGAGTTTCCCCTGATTGTCCCCGACCTTGGGGTACGTAGGAATGTATTCCTCGCCCTTTCGCCACTCTACTAGGGGCCGAAGCCCCGTTCGCGTTCGACTTGCATGTTTTAGCCATGCCGCCAGCGTTCAATCTGAGCCAGGATCAAACTCTTCACTTGATTCTCGTTGCACCCGCCCGAGGGCGGGATGACTTCGAACGGAAGAGCCCTGGCGACCGGTTGGATGACAACCGGCCGGTCTGACTGGATTCCAGCCGCCTGCCGCACGTTCCCGGACGAGTCCGGGGCCGAGCGAACAGGAAGCCATCCAGCCCCGACGGACGGCTAATCCGTCGGTGCATTCACGGACATCTCCGCCAGTTGCCTCCGGGGAGGGAGAGCAACCGAGAGATGGCCTCGCTGGAAAAGACCAACTTGGCGTCACAAGGATGTCCGTTGGACACCGGTGCTGTTGTACCGATGCCCATGGAATGCCCGCTCCAACCGTCCTTGTGATAGACGGCCGGACCGGGCCACATCCTCGCGGCGATCCCAACTGTTCACATGTCAAAGAAGAATCGGGCCTTGTGCCGCCAGAAACAAAGACGACAAAGGCCTCGCCCACAGTCGTTTCGGACTGGGATCGGGGAGTATAGACAAACGCGGATCGCCGTCAAGAGGGTGGGGTGGTTTTTGAGTGAAGGTGGGCAAGGAGCCCCCCTTTGATCCCCGCTGCCCGCCGATGCTTGCCGTCCGCGATCCCCGGGTGCAGCCAAGGGGCCGCGTTGGCCGACCCGAGCGGGTCGGCCGCTTGGGGTCAAAAACCGGGCTGAGAGATGATCTTGGGCCGATCCGCCTCGGTGCAACAGAGGACCGCGGCGACCACTCGATCGGGTGCCAGCCGTCGGATCAGCCGGGCGGCCCGAGACAGTGTCGCACCAGTTGTGCGCACGTCATCCACAAGAAGCACATGCGCTCCGCCGTAGCCTTCGCGCCGCCACCTCATCCGGTCGGACGGTCGGATCCCGCGCGGCAGGATCGCCGCGCTCCAGTGTGGCGGAGCAATCGAAAGGCGACGCCCTCCCCCGCGCCGGCGCTCGGTGACGGCCCGACCAGCTTGGGGCGGGCCCGGTCGATGGCGGAGAAGTGGCAGGCAGGCGCATCCGAGCTGGGCCGCCATCGCGACACCAACGCACCTCGTGTGATCGATGCCCCGCTGAGCGACCCGCGTCCACGCGGTCGGGACGGGCACTACGAGAATCCGGCTCGGCTCGACAAGGCCGCTCTCAAGGACCTTCCCAGCCAGGGCCGCCCCCAAGCGTTCCCCCATTCCGGCCCAACGTGCGTTCTTGATCGAGAGAACCCAGTCGCTGAGCGGAGGCCGATAGGGGCCGAGGCGGACGACGCCATCGGCGATGGCGGGCTGTCGACCCGAGCGGCAACTCGAGCAGCCGCGCCGCGCCCGTTCTCCGGCGCCCAGCGTGCACCCGCAACGAAGACACGCGACGCCCGCCGGTTCCGGTCTCCAGCAGTGGGCGTCGATCTCCGCCGCCGACGGCGGCAGGCTCCAGCCGAGAAGGTCGACCTCGAGACTCCGCATCCACGCCCGGGTTGCTGCCCAGGCGAAACGGACACGGTCTGGTCGCCGCAAGGCGTGGCGATCGTTCGGTGACATGCGGACATCATCCGCGCGAAGGAGACCGTTCCCTCCGCCGCCGCAGAATCACCACGCGGCGGGTTGAGGGGATAGGGCCGCCGATTCGGGGTATCTTGCCGGTGTCGTCTTCGATCGGTCCGGTTCCCTTCCGCTCCGCGTGCCTGGACCGCTTCGGTCGACCCCAGGTTCCGGCGGCTCTCGCGGCGATCGTCGCGCCTTTCGCCGGGACGTGCCCCATGAACCCGATCCACTCCACCATCCGGAACGTCAAGCGTTTCCACGCGATCGTGACCACGCTCGCGGGCTTCGGCTTTGCGAGCTTCCTGCAGGACACGGGCATCGAGCGACTGCTCGATCGCGGGGCCGAACTCCTCGGTCGCCCGTCCAGGGAGACCCAACACCTCAGCGCCGCGCACCGGATGCGGCTGGCCATGGAGGAACTGGGACCGACGTTCATCAAGGCGGGGCAGATCCTCAGCACCCGCCGCGATCTCGTGCCGGAGGAATGGACAAAGGAGTTCTCAAAGCTCCAGGACAAGGTGCCGCCCCAACCGTTCGAGGAGATCCAAGAACGACTGCGGGAGGAGTTGGGCGGTGCATTGACGGAGATCGTGGCCGAGGTGGATCCCACGCCGATGGCCGCGGCGTCGATGGCCCAGGTGCACCGGGCGCGTCTCAAGGACGGTCGGGAGGTCGTGCTCAAGGTGCTGCGACCGGGGATCGAGGAGACGGTGGAGGCGGATCTCGAGATCCTCCGCTTCCTCGCCAATCGGGTCGAGGCGCGGTTCCGCAACCTCGGGGTCAAGCCGGTCGAACTGGTGAACGAGTTCGCTCGGGAGATCAACAAGGAACTCGATCTCGAGCACGAGGGTCGGGCCACCGACCGTCTCCGCCGTTCGTTCGAGGAGGATCCCGGGGTGGTCTTCCCCGAGGTGTTCTGGGAGCTCTCGAGCCACCGGGTGCTCGCCCTGGAGGAGATCCACGGACTTCCCGTCTCGCGCATCAAGCCCGGCGACATTTCGCCGGAGGATGCGAAGCGAGCCGTTCAGTCGGGCGCCAACGCCGTGCTCCGCCAGTGCCTGGAGATCGGCTTCTTCCATGCCGATCCGCATCCCGGGAACCTCTTCGTCCTTCCCGGCGGACGCATCGCCTTCATCGACTGCGGCATGACGGGAACCATCGATCCCGCCGGACGACTGCAACTGGCCCGCGTCGTGCACGGAGCCGCGACGGGGAACGTGGACGAGGTGATGTCGGCCGCCATCGCCTTGGCCGATGTCGATCCGGAGACGATCGACCAGCGCCTGCTCCGGCGCGACATCCAGGACATCGTCGAGCAGTTCCACAACGTTCCGCTCGAGCGCTTCAACCTCACCGCAGTGCTCGACCAGTTCTTCGCCACGTTGCGCCGACACCATGTCACGGTGCCCGGCGACCTCGTGATGCTCATCAAGTCGCTCGGTTCGATCGAGGGCGTGGGCCGCACGCTCGATCCCGAGTTCGACATGATCTCCTGCGCCCGCCCGTTCATCGAGCGGCTGATCCTGGAGCACTCGAGCCCCTTGGCCATCGCGCGGAGAATGAAGGACGCCACCGCGGCGTACGCCCATCTGCTGGAATCGCTGCCGGAGGAGCTGTCGGACCTCTTCAGTCGACTCCGGCGGAACCGCCTCACGATGAACCTCGAGTTGCGCGGCTTGGCCCGCGTGACGACCGCCATCGAGCACGCCAGCCGCAACATCGCCTATGCGCTGGTGATCGCCGCGCTCGTCGTCGGCTCCTCGATCCTGATCCTTTCGGACAAGGGCAGCGACCGCTGGCTCTGGACGACCGTGGGAACCGTCGGATTCATCCTCGCCGGGCTGATCGGCAGCGTGATGCTCGCTGCGAATCGGGCGTACTCGCGACGCAACGAACCCAAACCGTAGGTCAGCGCCTCCCCGCCCCACGGCGGGCGCCGCCCTTGCTGGCCGCCGGTCGCCGTACGGACGAACCGGCCGACTTCCCCGCCGCCGCCTTCTTGGCCGGCGCCTTCTTGGATGTCGACTTGCTCGTTCCCGCCTTGCGGGCGCCGGTCTTCCGCGCGCTCGCCTTCTTGGACACCGCGCGACCTCCGCTTGACGACCTTCCACCGGCCGTCTTCCCCGAGCCTGCCTTCTTCTTGGACTTCCCCTTGCCCGCCTTCTGGCCGGACTTCTCGTTGGCCGACTTCTGGGTCTTCTTCTGACTCTTCGTCTGGCTCTTCTTCGGGGCCGCCTTCTTGCGAGCGGTCTTCTTCGATGTCGCGGCACTCGACTTGGACGAAGTCCCTTCCTTCTTCTTGGCCCCCATCTTGGACTTGGACTTGGACTTGGTCTTGGTCTTGGACTTGGACTTGCCCCGGGACTTGCCCTTCCGCTCGTCTTGACCGCTGACCGCCGCCACCGCCTCGCCGAACCCGGAGAGCATGCCGCCGGTGGCCGACATGAGCTGCGCCGCGGTCGAGCCGGCCAGCCGCATCCCCGCGTGCATGGTCTCCGATGCGAGTCCGACCGGGTCCGAAGCGGCGGCCTTGGCGGTGCGCTTGGCGACCGGCGCAAGGTCGAGCCCGGTCCGACGTGCCTCGGCCACCATCGTTTCGATCTCGTCCCGCACACTCCCGCTGAGCCGGCGCGAGAACCGGCTCATGGCGGAGAGCACCTGTCGGCTGGCGTCGGAGGTGGCCCTCTGGATGACGGGAACCATGTCTTCCTGGAGATCGCGGCCATGCTGCGCGACGCTCTCCGCGGTGCGGCGCGACGACGCGCCCACCACCGCGAATGCATCCCCCAGCCCCGTCATCACCTGCCGGAGGGTGCTCGTCCGCGTCGCCGGAACGGCGTCCTCCAGGGCCTCGATGGCGCCCCCCATCACCTCGTGGACCACGGTCTGGGCCGCGCCGGGTGCCAGCCGCTCGCCCTTCAGGACGTTCACCATCAGCTCGCGGACCCGCTCCCGGACCCGTTGACCACGGGCCACAATGTCGGCGGTGGCGTCCTTGAGCTCGTCATCGTCGGAGAAGCGGGACTTGGCCATTCCATCACCCCGATAGGTCGTTTCCAGCGCTCGCCCCAACGGCGATCGCACTCGACCACATTGTAATACGGATCGCGAGTGAAGGCCGCGCGTCGTGCGTGCAGGGACGAAGGGACGAAGAGACAGAGGGACGAAGCGGCTTCCGACTCGGCCCGTCAGCCTTGAGGCTTCAGCACGTGGTCCCGCAGGTCGGTCAGAAACCGGACGATCTGCCCTTGTTCCTTCGGCGTCGCCGTGGTCTCGACCTCCCGCTGCCAGAAGTCGAGGAATTCGACGGCATTCCCGGCATCAAGGGAGATTCCGTCGCTCGGCCGCCGCGCCGACTCCTCCTGGCCGTCGCGCTTGATCGCCGCGAGCCGCTCGCCGTCCGAGCGCTCGCGCTCCTTGCCGCGCGTCATGCGCTCGCCGGTCTTCATCCACTCGACGAGCCAGGCGTCCATGAACGCCGACCGCTCCGACGCCGTGCCGAGCTCGAGGTAGCGCCGCGCACCGTCGGCAAGGATGTCCTTGGCGAGCGTCTTCATGTTCTGGAGAAGCTGGTCGCGGGCCGGTCCGCTGAGGCCGGCCAGGAAGCCGGCGAGCACCGCCGATTCGCTCTGCGACAGACCGCGAAAGCGGTCGGCGAAGCCGAGCAGGAACCGCATCCGTTCCTCGACCGGAAGCTGGCTGAAGTCGTCCAGCGACAGGTAGCCCGCCACGTCGTCAACGGGCGTGTCGAAGATGCTCGGCGGCGGATGGAAGCGGATGAACGCCCACCAGTAGAGCACCGCCCCGAGGAGGAGGGCCAAGACCAAGGCCAAGCCTCCCGCCATGAGCGTGCGACGTCGATCCTGGGCGAACTCGGCAAGTGATATCGTCATGCGGCGGACCCCGTCGACTCGCGATCGACTACTTCTCCTCGGGCGTCCCGTTTCCCGTCACGATGCGCGCCGATCCGTCCATGAACATCCCGTTGCGCGGCTCCCGGGAACCGATCGCATGCCGGTCCTGGCTGTCCAGCACGAGCGGGATCGTCTCCTTGCCCTCACCTTCGTAGAACACGGTCACCAGGCGTGCTTCCAGGTCCCGCCGCTCCTTCTCCGTGAGCGACATGACGTTCGGCGGGAGCTGAAGCTGCACCGCCGGCGTGAGGATGTAGAGCCCCGGAAGATAGAGATAGCTCGACCCGGTCTCGAACGACTCGGGATCGTCGTCGGCGGGACAGAGCCACACGGGCGACTGCGGATCGACGTACCCGTTCAGGGCGGCGTTCAGCCCGCCGGAGGGTCCGTCCGGTCCCACCACCGGGATCGGCTCGCAGTTGGGGAGCAGGTTGTTGCGAGCCTGCCGGAAGGACTCGATCGCCGTGAACTGCTGCCGGAGGTTCGACAGGCAGTTGGTCGATCGCGCTTCGGCCAGGATCCGGCCCGTGGTCGGAACGATCAGTCCCATGAGCACCACCACGATGCCGATCACCGTCAACAGCTCGATGAGCGTGAATCCGCGAGTTGGCGTCTGATGCCCTGGCACGGTGGATGGTAGGAACGCCCGCCGGTGCCGGGGCGGGGGGCGGTTCGGCGGAACGAGTCGTGCAACCAGCAGCCCGTTGAGGAAGTCATCTTGGCGACGCGAACATCTCCTCGACGAACGATTCCGGGTCGAACGGCTCGACATCCTCCGGCCGCTCCCCCACGCCCACGAGCTTGACCGGCACATCGAGCGCATCGCGGATCGCCACCACGATCCCGCCCTTGGCCGTGCCGTCGAGCTTCGCGAGGAAGATCCCCGTGACATCGATCGCCTTCTTGAAGAGCTCGGCTTGGCGGATCGCGTTCTGGCCGCTGGTGGCGTCGAGAACGAGGAGCACCTCGTGCGGCGCACCCGGGATCCGGCGGGCGACCACGTCCCGGATCTTGGTGAGCTGCCGCATGAGGTTGTCCTGGGTGTGCAGCCGACCCGCCGTGTCGATCAGGAGGACGTCCACGCCTCGGGCCAGGGCGGCGTCGCAGGCGTCGAATGCGACCGCGGCCGGGTCGGCGCCTTGGACTCCCCGGACCATGTCCACGCCCAGCCGTTCCGCCCAGACGCCGAGCTGTTGGACCGCTCCCGCGCGGAAGGTGTCGGCGGCGGCGAGGAGGACGCTGCGCCCCTCGCCCTTGAGCGTGCCGGCGATCTTGGCCACCGACGTCGTCTTGCCCGCACCATTGATGCCGGCGACCAGGATCACGGTGGGTGGCGCGGAGGCGACCGCCAGGGTGCGGTCGGCGTCGCTCCAGCGACTCTTGAGTTGGCGCTTCAGGAACGCCAGCGCGTCCTCGCCCTGATCCATTCGCCCGGCCCGGAACTCCTGGCGAAGCCCGGCCACGATCTCGTTGGTGGCCTTGATGCCCACATCGGCCGCAATGAGACGGGCCTCGATCTCGTCGATGACCTCCTCGCTCAGCCGGCGACCGTGAAGGAGCGTGCGCAATCCGGCGCCAAAGGCGTCCGCGGTCTTCTTCAGGCCGCGGCGGAGTGCGGAAATGGTGGAGCGGAAGATGCCCATCGTTTGGTCGAGCGACGACGCTCGTCAGGTGCTGAGTCGCTCGCGGAAGAGTCGATCGAGAACCCCGTTGATGAAGGTGGCGCTGCGATCGGTGCTGTACTCCTTCGCCAGCTCCACCGCCTCGTTGATCGCCACCTTGGGCGGCACGCCGCCATGGGTGACCTCGTAGTACGCCAGTCGAAGCAGGTTCCGATCCACGACCGGCTGGCGCGCGGTCGGCCAGTCGGGCGTCAGGTCGGCCACCGAGCCGTCCGCCTCGGCACGGAACTCCCACGCCAGGACGGCAAGATCGAAGCCGCGCTCGTGTGCCTGCTGGTCGCCGGGCGATGCCTCCAGCGACTCCCGCACCTGGGCGAGATCGTCGGCATTGCCCGCGTCGAACTGGTACAGCGCCTGGAGGGCGCAGCGCCGGATGTCGCGCGACGAGGTCATGCCCGCTTGCCTCCGGGGGCCACCTGGCCGATCGCACGAACGGCCGCCACGGTGGCGGTCATCGACTCGGCACCCTTGTTGCCCTTCTCGCCGCCCGAGCGGCTGCGGGCCTGGTCGAGGTTCGAACACGTCAGCACCCCGAACGCACACGGCTTTCGGCTGTCGAGCGCGAGGCGCTGGAGCGCTTGCGCCACGGCCGACGAGATGTACCGATCGTGACGGGTCTCTCCCGTGATCACACACCCCAAGGCCACCACGCCATCGACATCCTCCCGGCGGGCCAGCGCCTGCGCGATCACGGGGAGCTCGAAGGTGCCCGGAGCATCGACCGCGATGAGGTCGGCGGCCGCTCCGCCGGCACGAACGAACGCGTCGCGCGCTCCTTGTTCGAGCCCGCCGGTGATCGCCGCGTGGTAGCGGCTCACCACCAGGCCGATCCGGAGGCCCGAGGCATCGATGGGTGCGGGCTGGTCGCGCATGGGGCCGATCGTAGGGAGAGGAAGGCGTCGCCGCCATCCGACGGCGGCAAGTCCCCGGCCCGCTACACCATCCGCGATCCGGCGGCCCGGGCGGCCGCGACGATGCGCTCCGCCGTCCGCACGGCGGCGAACCCGGCCTGTGCATCCACGGCGGCGCGGCGCCCGCCCCGAACGGCGTCAAGGAAGTCGTCGAGCTGAAGGCGCAAGGGCTCGCCCTCTCCGACCTCCAGCGCCTCCACGTTGATCAGGTCGAGGTAGTTGACGTCGGAGAGGTCGGCGCCCGTGCGCAGCCGCTCGCGGACATCGGCCAGCCCCTCGGCGTTGGCAACCTTGCGAACGACCGTCCCGCTGCGGGACACGAAGTCGGCCGACACGTAGGCATGCTCGCCCACGATCCTGATCTTGCGCTCCGTCTTCATCGCCAGCCGGCTCGCGGTGACGTTGGCCACGCACCGCTGCCCGTCGGGGCCGGGCGGGAACACGAGGCGGGCGTTGCACACGTCCTCCGCCTCGCCGAGCACGCTGACCGCATTGGCGTGGACCTCCTCCGGCTCCCGTCCCACGAGCATGAGGAGCAGGTCGAGATCGTGGATCATCATGTCGAGCACGACGCCGACATCGACGCTGCGGAAGGTCATGGGACTGATCCGATCCACCTCGACGAAGCGCGGAAGCAGGCCGTCCACCCTGCGCACCGCGATCATGACCGGGTCGTAGCGGACGACATGGCCGACCTGGAGGACCGCGTTGCACCGCGCGGCCACGTCGGCGATCGCCTGGGCCTCGCTCGCCGTCGGTGCCAGCGGCTTCTCGATCAGGCAGGCCACGCCCGCCTCGAGGAGCGGCTCGGCCGCGGTGCGGTGCGCCACCGTGGGCACGGCGATGGTCACCGCATCCACGCCCAGCGCCAGAAGCTCCTCGACCGTGGCGCACGGCCTGCCCCCGTACTCCTCCGTCACCGCGGATCGGCGCTGCGGGTTCTGATCGACCACACCGACGAGTTCGGCCCCGGGGACCTGCGTGTAGAGCCGTGCATGGTGCCGGCCCATTCGGCCCACACCGACCACGCCGCAACGAATCGTCTGTTCGGACATGAACAGGATCGTATCGGCTGCGGGGGTGCGAAGGGACCCGCGGCCGCGTCGTCGATCGGCCGCCATGCTGCCCGCCCCGTCTCAGCGTGCCCCGCGTTGCGACGCGCTGCTCCGGTCGGCCTCGCGCAAACGCTCGATCGCGCCTTGCGAGAAGCGTTCGGTTCGGGCGAGTTGCGCCGCCAACCGACCGGCTCGCTCCCGGGCATGCCGGATGGACATGCGGGCGGACCGCGCGGTCATGACGACCCCAACGAGGAAGGAGCCGAGGCCGAAGACGATGACGAGGCCGTTCATGCAACCCAGGATGAGGAGGGGTCGCGCGACCGCGCCGAGAGCGGTCATGGCCATCAGCAGCGCCGCGAAGCCCAGGGCGAAGGCCGATGCCTGGAGGACCCGGTCGGCGGCGCCGTCCCGGGCCCAATCCGCATAGCCCCGAACGTGCCAAGCGGTCGCCGCGGTCCCCAACAACGCCACGAGGAGCACGCCGGCCATCGCGGTCGCATAGAAGACGAGGAGCAGACCGCTTCCGTCGAGAAGGTCCCGAACCGCGGGAACCGTCCGCACGGCGGCGCCGATCGGAACCAACGGCCAGGCCAAGCTGAGCCATCGGGCCCAACGACGTACCGACCCGTGCTCGTCGAGATCGTGCGATCGCGCTGGAG
Organism: Phycisphaerales bacterium; assembly: GCA_020427695.1. Taxonomy (GTDB): domain Bacteria; phylum Planctomycetota; class Phycisphaerae; order Phycisphaerales; family SM1A02; genus JAGQOG01. The sequence goes on along the minus strand of JAGQOG010000123.1, from coordinate 15,374 downwards.
GCTCCGCAACGGGGATGGTGAGGATCCATGCCGCCGTCGCGAGCACGAACGCCTCGATCGCCGCCAGGGCCGCAAGGAGATGGAGTGGAAGTCCGCCCCAACCCACGGCCAAGCCGCCGACCAGCGACACGATCAGGAGGGCGGCCACCAGTTCGAGCCGGCGCGACAGCCGGGCGATCACGGGGATGGCCATGTGCGAGAGAGGCTCGTCCGAGACGTTCCGATGCCGCTGCTCCGCACCACACTCTGGACACCGATCGGGCCGCTCAAGGCCCTTGAGGCTGTATCCGCACTCGCGGCAGGTCCGCTCGGGCTCCGACTCGACCGCCCCGCCAACCCGGATGCTGGTGCGCACGGGGAGCCCGCAGGTCGGGCATTGGGCATTCACCGACAGCGAACGCAGTTCGGTTTGGCACCGGATGCACGGCAGGCGCAGAACGCCCCCCGTGGCCCATGGCACGGGCATCCGATCGGGCGCGGGTTGCGACGCTTCCGGCATCGACGAACACCCCTTCGAGAATCCGCCTCGGCGACAACCGGCGGTGGACACCGCGGCGTTCTCCGTCACACGGTGACGCCGGCCGCATGGGCCACCGCCTGTCGGAACATGTGCAGACCGATCGGTTCGGCGCGACGCTCGGCAGCGTCGAGGCGCGTCCAGAACGGATGCTGGCTCCAACGCGTGAAGCGCTCGGGGTGCGGCATCAAGCCAAACACGAGTCCGCTCGCATCGCAGATACCGGCGACGTCGCCCAGCGATCCGTTCGGATTGTCGTCGTGCCGATAGCGCAGCGCCACCTGGCCCCCCGACTGCAAGGCGGCGAGCTGCTCCGGCGTGGCGCTGAACCGTCCCTCGCCGTGCGCCACCGGCAGAAGCATCGTCGCTGGCGTCCCGTCAAGGCCGCGGGTCCAGATGCAGCGCGTCTCGGCGGGGACCTCCACCCCCACCCAGCGGTCGGTGAACCGTGCGGACGCATTGTCGCTCAACGCCACCGCGGGTGCCGGCGGCTCCGCGGGCCACCGCCCGCCGGCAACCGGACCGGGGAGCAGGCCGACCTGCACCGCGATCTGGAATCCGTTGCACGGCGCGATCATCGGCACGCCGCGCTCGATCGCGTCCACCAGGTACGGAAACAGGCTCTGGCGAATCAGCGCCGCCATGACCCGCCCCGCCGCGATGTCGTCGCCGTAGCTGAATCCGCCAGGAAGTCCGATCAGGTCGAACTGTCCGATCAGGCTCGGCTCCGTCATCAGGCGCTTGAGCTGGATCGCCTCGACGTCGCAACCGGCCGATCGAAACGCTTCGCCAAGCTCGAGGTCGCAGTTGATTCCGGCAGCGGTGATGACGAGTGCGGTGGGCATGTGGTATCGAATCTCGGTGGCCGATCGGTTCGGGGCCCGACGACGGATCGTACGAGGGCTACCAGTCCAAGGGCTTGAGCCAGGTGTGTCGCAGCACCTCGAGCGGCTGGTCGAGGCCCAGCCTGGGCGCCGTCAACCGCGGGGTCGGGTTGAAGCGGCCGACGACGCGATGCGGAACGCCGCCGAGCAGGCGCTCGACCTCGGGCAGCCGCGCCGGATCGACCTCCAGCAGGTACCGGCTCGGCGCTTCGGCGAAGCACTCGAGGAGCGCGGCCTGCGAACCCTGTTCCGAGGGCCCCCCTTCCGCAGCGCCGAGGTCCAAGGTCAGCCCGATCCCGCCCGCGAAGGCCATCTCGGCAGCCGCCACCAGCATCCCGCCATCGCTTGCGTCGTGGGCCGCGCGAACCAGCCCGGCGGCGATCGCCGCCGCGACGCCCCGAGCCGCGAGCGGTCCGATCCGGAGATCGACTTCGGGCAGCGCCCCTTCGTCGCCGCCGAAGAGTCGAGCGAAGTGGCTGCCCCGCAGCGTGGTGGGTGATGGCCCCACCAGCAGGAGGATGCTGTCGGCACGCTTGGCGTCCATGGTGACGCAGCGCTCGGCATCGGGGACGATGGCCATCCCGGAGATCAGGAGCGTGGCGGGGATGCGAATGGTTCGGCCGCCCTCCGTCGCGAACTGGTTGTTGAGCGAGTCCTTGCCGCTGACGAAGGGTGCCCGGTACGCCTTGGCGCCGTCATAGCAGCCTTCGGCGGCGCGAACGAGCAGTCCCATGCTCTCCGCGTCCCGACAGCTCGGCCAACTGAAGTTGTCGAGCAGCGCGATGCGGGCCGGATCGGCCCCGACGCAAACGAGATTGCGCACGCACTCGTCGATCGCTGCCAAGGCCATGAGGTACGGATCGTCGGCGAGACCGGTCGCGAGCCCGTTCGCCACGGCGAGGCCGCGCCGCGCCGAGGGAACGGGGCGGATCACCGCCGCGTCGGAGGGGCCGTCCTGATGCGGTCCAAGAAGCGGCTTGACCACCGAGCCGCCCTGAACCTCGTGGTCGTACTGCCGCACGATCCAGTGCTTCGAAGCGATGTTTGGGTGCGCGAGCAGCGAGATCAGGGCCGAGGACGCGCTGATCGCGTCCAGCTGTGCCGGCGCTCCGCGGTCGACGGACGGTGCGGGATCGAAGCGGGCTTCCCGCGACGGCATCGGAATGCCGTCGTGGAGGAACCCGACCGGAATCCGACCCACCGCTTCGCCCTCGTACTTGAGGACGATCTCCCGCTCCGCCGTGCCGAACGTGCCCAATTCGCACATCTCCACGTCGTGTGCCGCGCACACGCCGCGCAGCGCGGGAAGGCGATCGGGAGGGACCGCCATCACCATGCGCTCCTGCGCCTCGGAGATCCAGATCTCCGTCGGACTGAGGCCCTGGTACTTCAAGGGTGCCCGGTCGAGATGGACCTCGGCCCCGAGCGTGGCACCCATCTCCCCCACCGCACTGCTGAAGCCGCCGGCGCCGCAGTCGGTGATCGCACGAAAGAGCGGTCCTCCCACGACGTCGCGCGCCTCGAGGATCGCATCCAGCGCCTTCTTCTGGGTGATCGCGTTTCCGATCTGCACCGCGTGGCTGAACTCGTCGGCGTGGGTGTCGGTGAGCTCGGCCGAGGAGAACGTCGCGCCGTGGATCCCGTCGCGCCCCGTCCGCCCTCCGACCGCGACAATCGCGTCGCCCTCGCGCACCTCGCCCTTGACCAGGTGCCGCGGCATGACACCGATGCAGCCGCAGTACACGAGCGGGTTCCCGACGTAGTCGGGATCGAACCAGACGGCACCGTTGATGGTCGGGATGCCCATGCGGTTCCCGTAGTCGCGGACCCCCGCGACCACCTGCCGCAGGATTCGGGCGGGCTGAAGGCATCCCTCGGGCACCTCCTCCGTGTCGGGTGGCGCCACGCAGAAGACGTCGGTGGCGGCGATCGGCTTGGCCGCCAGTCCGGTGCCCATGATGTCGCGAATGCAGCCGCCGATGCCGGTGGCGGCGCCGCCATAGGGCTCGATGGCCGAGGGATGGTTGTGCGTCTCGCACTTGAAGCAGACGGCGTGCTCGTCGTCGAACGCGACGACGCCGGCGTTGTCCACGAAGACGGACAGGCACCAGTCGACGCCGTCGGCCATGAGCTCGAACGTGGCGGCCGCGATCGTGGACTTGAGCAGGTTGGCGATCGTCACTTCGCCGTCCGCGCCGATCGTGTGCCCGGGGCGGCCCTCGGCGCGGAGCGGACACTGCACGTTCGCGCCCTCGCGGTATCGAACCGTCGACTTCAGGGTCTTGTGGACGCAGTGCTCGGACCACGTCTGCGCGATCGTCTCCAGCTCGATCTCGCTCGGCTCGCGCCCCAGGTCGCGGTACGCCGCGCGAACGGCCAGCATCTCGTCGAGGCTGAGAAAGAGGTGCGCATCGCGAGAGAGGCGCTCGAGCGCCGCATCGTCGAGTTCGCGCACCGGCACCTCGATCCGCCGCAGCGTGTACGGACGACCGCTCGGAAACGACGACGGCAGGAAGGCGCCGAGGTGGATGTCGTGGATCACCGGATTGGCGAGGAACCTCCCGGCCAACGCGCCGGCGGACGCCTGAGGAATCCCGTGAAAGTCCCAACGGCTGCCGGTGCGCACCTCCACCCTGGTTCCCAGCATGGCTTCGATTGCCAGTTCCACCGACTCGGCGGCGGGATCCGTCACGCCGGCGAGCGGATGAACCTCGACCACGGCGGCGTCCGATGGCGCGGCGCCCAGCGTGGCCACCTGGAGCACGGGGTCCGCGAGCAATTCCGAGGCGATCCGGGCGAGTTGATCGGCGTTGAGGTCGCCGCGCACGAAGTACACCGCGGCGTGCTCGATGCGCTCCGGCAACTCCGGGAGCCTGAGCGAATGCGCCTCGCGCAGCGCCGCCTCTCCGCGCGAGTCGGGAACGCCGGGTCGAACGCGGACCTCGATGCGATGAAGGGAGACGCCCGCATGCGCGGCGGGCCCGGGGGCGGCGGTGGTGGACATGGCGTGGAGAGCCCATGGTACACCGGCGCCACGGACCGCTACCGCCTCCGGTCGCCCGGAACGGGACGGCGAGTCGCAACTGGAGCCGCCAACTGGAGCCGCGTCTAGAACTGAAGCTGGAACTGCGTGCGGAGGACGAACTGGTTCGTGCCTTCGCTCGGGATGCGCCAGCCGGTGATGTCGGCACCCCACGAGGGGCTGATGTTGTTGATGCCGAACCCGCCGTCGACCGTGAACTTGAGATCCTGGCCGTCGATGTACCAGTTGACGCCGACCGTGCCCACGTACAGGTCGCTGATGTTCGGCGCGTTGTCCGAGCCGTTCACGGTTCCGTACTCGAAGCGACCGAAGATCTCCCACTTCGGGGCGACGTAGATGCCGCCTTGGACCACGACGCCGAAGATGTCCCAGCTGTTGAAGGTCGAAGGCGAGTAGTCGAGCCGTTCGTACGTCGCCGATGCGAAGAGGCTGGCGCCGCCGAAGAGGGCGGTGACGTCTCCGGTCACCCCCCAGAAGGTGGGGTGGACGTTGTTGTTCAGGAACGACGGCACCCTCCCGCGCTGATACGTGCCCGCCGTGCCCACCAGCAGGCCGAACGAGTCGCCGATCGGGCTGGTGAACTGGCGGAACTGGTCCCACGATCCGGCGAGCTTGAGCTCTACGCGGCCGGTTCCCGCGCCTTCGGCCTCGCGGGTGCTCCACGTCGAGTTGGGGGGAATCGTGCCGAGGAAGGGCCCCTGGGTTCCCAGCGGTCCGGCGAGGAAGTCGGTGCCGCCCTCGGAGAAGGCGCCCATGAAGGCGAACCAGTCGTTGCGGTACTCGAACTCGATCCCCTGGCTGTATCCGATGCCCGTCATGTAGTTGACGAGCGACCGTTCGACGGCCAACTGGTTCCCCGCGTAGACCAGCTCCTCGCGATTGAAGGGCAGCTTGAACTGCCCGGCCCGGATGGAGATCTGCTCGTTGAAGTGGTACCGCATCCACGCGTCGTAGAGCTGGAAGTTGCCGCCGGGGAATTCGCCGGTGTCGCGCGGAAGCTGATCCTGGGCGTAGACGCCGCCGCCGCCGCGGCTAAAGCCGCCGCGAAGCATGAAGGTGAGAGCGGGATCGAAGACGTGCCCGCGGAACGTGATCTGCGAACGGGCCACCTCGAAGCCCGCGAGGTTGCTGCCGTCGACCGATCCGGGAGGCACGTTGTCCGCGTAGTTGTAGATGTAGCGGGTTTGCAGGAGGCCGCTGATCTGGAGCTTGAAACGACCGTCGGGGCTGGCGAGGAAGAACCCGTCGCTCCAACCGGCCGTCATTGCCGACGATTGGAGGCTCGCCCGCTGATCGGCGTCCGCGAGGACGTCGGTCACCAGCGTGCGGATCTGTTCCGCCCGCTGCTCGGTCAGCCAATCCTGGCCGGACTCCGTCCGGAGCTGGGTGACTTCCTCGCGCAAGGACGCGTTGTCGCGCTCGAGCGATTCCAGGCGTTCCGTCATCCTTTGAAGCTGGCTCTCGACGGTGTCGCCGCCGTCCTGGGCCGCCAGCGCCGTGTTCGCAACCAGTGCGGCGAGCAGCGTGCCCGCAACGCTCCATCGACTGCTCTTCGCGCTCATCGCGATCTCCTTGCGATTGCCCGGTTCGGGACCATGCGGCCGATCCGCCGAGGATCATAACGAACGGGCACGCGGACTGTGGAACGTGTCGGCATCACGCGGCCCCGATGATCAAAACGGCCACCAAAACAAAGCCGGCCGGCCCCAAGGGCCGGCCGGCGGAGATTCGAAACACGAGCGCGGACTTCAAGCTCGTTCGATCGCGCGGATGCGGGATCAGAAGAGGAGCTGGAACTGCGTCCGCCAGACCCACTGGCCGTCCTGACCGACACCGTCGACGAGCCAACCGGCCCGCGAGTTCGCCCAGGTCGGGGTGATCTCGTTGAACGAGTAGCCGAAGTCCGTGGAGATCTTGGCCGCGTTGTTCTTCGAGAAGAACCAGTTCAGACCCACGAAGAACAGGTTGAGGTCCTTGTCGCCATCGACACCCGAGTCGCCCCACTGGTACTGGGCGTAGAGCTCGAGCTCGTCGGGCACCACGAAGACGCCGCCCTGCACCACCACGCCGTAGCCGTTGGTGGCGTCGGCGCCGTTGGGATCGGTCTGGTTCCAGACCCACGCGACGAAGAGGTTCGCGCCGCCGAAGTCGACCGTGCCGTCGGCCGTGATGATGTAGTTGTTGGTGCCGTCGTCGGACCGCTGGGCGTTGCCCGCGACGCCGAGGAGGACGCCGAACGGATCGCCGTTCCAGCTGTTGAAGTCGTCGAACTGACCCCACTCGCCAGCCAGCTTGCCCTCGACGCGGCCCGCGAAGGCCCAGTCCACGGTGTTGGCGGCGCCGTCGTCCCACGGCTGATTCTGGCCGTCGATGCCGTCGTGGTAGTCAACCATGAAGCGGAACCAGTCGGACTGCATGCCGACCTCGATGCCCTGGCTGCGGCCACCACCGAACACCTCGTTGACCGTCGAACGCTCGATCAGGAGCTGCTTGGTGCTCGAAACGAGCTCTTCGCGAAGCAGCGGGAGCTTGTACTGACCGCCGCGGACGTAGAACCCGTTGTCGAAGTCCTTCTGGATGTAGGCATCCTCGAGGACGAAGCGACCGTTCCCCTTGTCCACATCGACGGTGCCGATCACCATGCCCATGTCGTCGGTGACATCGAACGAGCCGAACGACGACTGGCTGAAGTTGCCCTGGACCTTGTAGGTCCAGCTCTTGTCGAAGATGTTGCCGAGGAACTTGAGCTTGACGCGCGGGATGTCGAAGCCGCTGGTCGTGCCCACGCCGGTATCCGGGTTGTCACGCTTGTTCAGCAGGTAACGAACCTGGATCTGGCCCTGGATCTTCAGCTTGAAGTTGCCATCCGGGCTGGCGAGGAAGAAGCCCTTGTCCCAGCCGGCGGTCATGCCGGAGGACTGGAGGCTGGCGCGGGTGTCCGCATCGGCCAGGACGTCCTGGACCAGCGAGCGGATCTCCGTCGCGCGCTGCTCGGTGAGCCAATTGTCACCCTGCTGCGCCTTCATCTCCGCCAGTTCAGCTCGCAGCTGATCGATCTGGCGAAGAGCGTCGTTGTAGGACTCGTCTGAACCCGCGAAGGCCACCCCGCCAAGGGACAGCGTCGCGAGGCCCGCGAGGAGCCCAACACGATTCGTGAGACTCATGTCTGATTCTCCTGTACGCTCGGACCCCCGCCTTTGCCGTGACGAGGCGTCCTTCACTACATCCACCCGTCCGTCGGCGCTGCAGCCACATTGACTGGCAGCCGGACGCGATTCTCGGTCTATCGGCCGTTATCCGGCCGTTGATTGAAAGGCGGGAGGATACTCCTGCCGCGAAGTCAACGCAAGGGGGTTTGGTGCCCGGGGGACCATCCGCTGCGGCAGGGTCGAGCCTGCTCTTGTAAACACCTGGAAACAATGCATTTAAACGGCGATTGGCCGTCCCCCGGACACCGCTTCCAGCCGCTCGATCGCCTCACCCACCGTTCGAACGCCTTCGAGGACGATTTCTTCACATCCTCGGATTCCACCCCCTTGGGGCCCGATCAGTCGCCGGAATCCGTGGCGGGCCGCCTCCGCCGCCCGGTGGGTCGGATGCTGGAGCGGGCGGATCTCCCCGGAGAGGCCGACCTCTCCGACCACGGCGGTCCCCGGGGGAAGCGATCGACGGAGATGGGCTCCGGCGACGGCAAGCAGGACGGCCAGGTCGATCGCCGGCTCCACCACTCGGAGTCCGCCTGCGACCGCCGCATAGACATCCTGATCGGCAAGACGCAATCCGCCGTGCTTCTCCAGGACGGCGATGATCATCGCGAGGCGGTTCGAATCGAGGCCGGAGGTCTTCCGACGAGCCGCGCCCATGATCCCGGTGGCGGTGAGCGCCTGGACTTCGGCGAGAAGGCACCGACTGCCGTGCAACGACGGGCAGATCACGGTGCCGGGGTTCGGCGGTGCCGCGGGGTCCACGACCACCCCACCCTCGGGCACCTGATCGAGACCCGTTCCCGTCATCTCGAAGAGCCCGATCTCGAGCGTGCTCCCGAACCGGTTCTTGACGCCCCGCACGATCCGATGACCGTGGTCCCGATCGCCCTCGAAGGAGAGGACGACATCCACCAGGTGCTCCAGCATCTTGGGACCGGCGAACTGCCCGTCCTTCGTGAGATGGCCCACCACCACGATGGCCATGCCCGAAGCCTTGGCGAGGTAGACCAGCTCGATGCAGCATCGACGAAGCTGGGCCACCGACCCCGGCGCCGCCTCGAGATCGCCGCGGTAGATCATCTGGATCGAGTCGATCACGCAAACGGCGGGCTGCACGCGCCGAGCCTGCTCGACCACCCGGGCCAGGTTCGTCTCTGCGAGGACGAACAGTTGGCGATGGACCCGTTCGGGATCAAGGCCCGACCCGGCCCCCTCCACAGGCTCGTCCCCGCTCGTACGGCCGCCGCCGACGCCGCTCGACGCCGAGGCCAGGATCCGATCGGCCCGGAGGCGAATCTGCTGGGCCGACTCCTCGCTGCTGACATACAGGACCGGCGAGGCCTGCGTTCTCGAAGCGAGACGCCCAACGGTCTGGAGAAGAAGCGTGCTCTTGCCGATGCCGGGCTCGCCTCCAAGCAGGACCACGCTTCCCGGGACGAGACCCCCGCCCAGCACCCGATCGAGTTCGCCGATCCCCGTCGGAATCCGCGGCACATCGTCCACGGAGATCTCCGCGAGGGGCAGCGCCTGGGCGGCCCGAACCGCGGTCGGCACCCCCTCCTCCGCCAGCCAGGTCGCGACGGCCGTGCCGTGCGTCTCGGCCACCTGGTCGGTCTTGGGCTCGACGAACGACTCGAGCGCGTCCCACACGCCGCAATCGGGACACTTCCCCATCCACTTCGGGTGCATGCTGCCGCACGCGCTGCACACGAATCGCGTTCGGACCTTGGCCATGGCGGCAGTGTACGTGGGGCCCGCCCCGCGCCAGGGACGTGTGAAGAACCTGTGCGACGTGATGCCGTCAGTCCTGCGCTTCGGACGAGGCCGTCGCCGTTGGCGCGACCGTTTCGACCGCCAACGCATGATCGACGGGCATCCACCCGCTCACCTCGACGAGCCGCTGACGCAAGGCGGCCGCGACCTCCGCGGCATCCGACCGGTGCTCGAAGCGCATCAGCCCCACGAACCGAACGCGGGACCGGCTCGGTCGCACGAGCGAGCCCCAAGCCGTCGGCGTCTCCGGGGTGGAGTGGATCCACGTCAGGAGGACGGCGGCGTGGCTTCGGGCCACCAGCAGGCCCACCCCGGACATGAACGGAAGCACCACGCCCCGCGGACGGGCGATTCCTCCCTCGGGGAAGATCCCGAGCACCCCCGATGCCTTGAGGTGCCGGATCGCCTCGCGGGCCCCCGCGAGATCCCGGCCGTTCTGATCCACCGCGATGATGCGTTCGCGGCGCCAGAACCAATCGAGCGGCGCGATCATCATCTCGCTCAGCATCATCCAGCGAATGTGGAACGGACAGACCGCTTGCAGAAGCAGCGGATCCACACCGGCGCCGTGGTTGGCCACGATCACCAGCCCCTCGGGGGGCACCCGAGCGGGCACATGCTCGGCACCCTCGACGGACACGCGGTGCACGAGCCGCACGTAGACCCTCACCACGAGTGCCAACAGGCCGGTGAGCGGATCGGTGCCGCCCTGGAGCTGGCCCCGCAAGCGCGGCAAGACGACGCCCTCCACCACGGCCACGAACACGAGCCATGCAAGCACGCCGAAGACGATCCAAGAGGTCGTGCTCATGTGGGAAGGTACGCGGCCGGGGCGGCGTCGCGATCGTTGTTGGTCCGTTGTGGTTTGTGTAGACTTGCCGGGATTTCGCGCTGCCCGAACCCCTCGCCCACCGACACATGCCCCGACGCCAGGACATCCGAACCATTCTCATCCTCGGATCCGGCCCGATCGTGATCGGCCAGGGATGCGAGTTCGACTATTCCGGCACGCAGGCGTGCAAGGCCCTGCGCGAGGAAGGCTACCGCGTGGTGCTGGTGAACTCCAACCCGGCCACGATCATGACCGATCCGGCCTTCTCCGACCGGACGTACATCGAGCCGATCACGCCCGAGGCCGTCGAGAAGGTGATCCTCCGCGAGGCGGAGGCGGGTTCGCCCATCGACGCCGTGCTCCCGACGCTGGGTGGCCAGACCGCCCTCAACTGCGCATGCCGGCTGTGGGACCAGGGCGTGCTCCAGGCGCACGACATCGAGCTCATCGGCGCCGACCGCGAGGTGATCAACCGCGCCGAGGACCGCGAGATGTTCCGGCGGATCGTCGAGTCGCTTGGACTTCGGCAGCCGCGCTCCCGCACGGTCACGACCCTCGACGACGGCCGCGCGTTCCTTCAGGAGATCGGACTTCCCGCGATCATTCGCCCCGCGTTCACGCTCGGCGGCACCGGCGGCGGCATCGCCTGGAACCGCGACGAGTTCGACGAGATCGTGCGCCGCGGCCTTTCGGCCTCGATGATCGGCCAGGTGCTGATCGACCAGTCGGTCCTGGGCTGGAAGGAGTACGAGCTCGAGGTGGTGCGCGACGCGAACGACAATTGCGTCATCGTGTGCGGCATCGAGAACATCGATCCCATGGGCGTGCACACGGGCGATTCGATCACGGTGGCACCGATCATGACGCTCTCCGACAAGGAGTACCAGCGCATGCGCGACGCCGCGATCGCGATCATGCGCGCGGTCGGCGTCAACTGCGGCGGTTCGAACGTGCAGTTCGCCGTCAATCCGGCCGACGGCGAGATGGTGGTCGTCGAGATGAACCCGCGGGTGAGCCGATCCTCGGCGCTGGCCAGCAAGGCCACCGGCTTCCCGATCGCCCGGATCGCCGCCAAGCTCGCGGTGGGCTACACGCTGGACGAACTCCGCAACGACATCACGGGAAACACCAGCGCGTGCTTCGAGCCGAGCATCGACTACGTGGTGGTCAAGATGCCTCGGTGGACGTTCGAGAAGTTCCCGGAGGCGGACGAGACCCTCACCACGCAGATGAAGAGCGTCGGCGAGGGGATGAGCATCGGCCGCACCTTCAAGGAGTCCCTGCAGAAGGCGATTCGTTCGATGGAGGTCAAGCGCTTCGGCTTCGGCCTCGACAACAACGACAAGTGGCTGGTGGCGAAGCGGGCGGTCGAGAGCGGCGGCCTCCGGTTCACCGGCGTGGCCACCTTGGAAACGCCTCACGGCCTCGTCGCCGAGGACGGCTCGCCCATCGAGTGGCCCATCCCCGACGATCGGCTGGTGCGCAAGCTGAGCGTGCCCAGCCAAGGTCGGCTGTACTACGTCCGCTACGCGATGAAGATGGGCTGGTCGATCGATCGCATCCACGAGCTCACGCGGATCGACCCGTGGTTCCTCGACCAGCTCCTCCAGCTCTGCAAGTTCGAGGATGTCCTCTCCCGGTACCGTCGGCTGGAGGACGTGCCGGCGGACGTGCTCTTCCAGGCCAAGCAGCTCGGCTACTCCGATCCGCAGCTCGCGAACCTCTACCTCGGCTCGATCAGCACCAAGACCATTCTCGCGGTGCGATCGCATCGCAAGCGGCTGGGGATCGAGCCCGTGTACAAGCTCGTGGACACGTGCGCGGCCGAGTTCGACGCGGCGACGCCCTACTACTACGCCACCTACGAACGCGGCGTCGGGACGTCCGACGACGGGACGTCCGCTCCGGCGCCCGACGACGAGATCCGGGTGACGCCGCGCGAGAAGATCGTGATCCTCGGCGGCGGACCGAACCGCATCGGCCAGGGCATCGAGTTCGACTACTGCTGCTGCCAGGCCGCCTTCGCCAGCGAGGAGATGGGGTTCGAGTCGGTGATGATCAACTCCAACCCGGAGACGGTCTCGACCGACTTCGACACCTCCGATCTCCTCTTCTTCGAGCCGTTGACGCTCGAGGACGTGCTGAACGTCATCGAACGCCTGAACGGCGGCGGCCTCGACAAGGCGGATCGGTCGGGCAAGGTGGCGGGCTGCATCGTCCAATTCGGCGGTCAGACCCCGCTCAACCTCGCCAACGGCCTGGTGGCCGCCGGCGTTCCCCTGATCGGCACCGGACTCGACGCCATCGACCACGCGGAGGATCGCGACCGCTTCCGCGAGCTCCTTCTCGAGCTCGGCCTCGACCAGCCCGAAAGCGGCATCGCCCACTCGCTGGAGGAGGCGATCGCGATCGCCGCCCGCATCGAATATCCCGTGCTCGTCCGGCCCAGCTACGTCCTGGGCGGCCGCGGCATGGAGACGTGCTTCGACGAGGCCGCCCTCCGGCTGTACATGGCGCAGGCGGTGAAGGTCTCCGAGTTCGCGAACGCCCCCGTCCTGATCGATCGCTTCCTTTCCGAGGCGATCGAGCTCGACGTCGATGTCGTCGCCGACTTCACGCCGGACGAGGCGACCGCATCGCGGCAGCTGCGGATGGCGCCGGGCCAGCAGCGGGCCCTGGTCTGCGGCGTGATGGAGCACATCGAGGAGGCGGGCATCCACTCCGGCGACTCCACCGCGATCGTTCCGCCGTACTCGCTCTCTCCGGAGATCGTCGATCGGGCCCGCGACGCGGCTCGTCGGCTGGCCGAGTCGCTGCGGGTGCGGGGTCTCATGAACGTGCAGATGGCGGTGAAGAACGATCGCCTCTACGTGCTCGAGGTCAATCCCCGCGCCTCCCGGACGGCACCGTTCGTCTCCAAGGCGAAGGGCGTTCCGTGGGCCCGCATCGCCGCCAAGGTGATGATGGGCGCCTCCCTGGAGGAGCTCGACGTGCACGAGGCGCCCGACACCGGCTTCTACGCCGTGAAGGAGTCGGTGTTCCCCTTCGCCAAGTTCCCCGGCGTGGACGTGGTGCTCGGACCCGAAATGCGTTCGACCGGCGAAGTGATGGGCGCCGACCGGTCCTTGCCGATCGCCTTCGCCAAGGCGCAGATGGCCGCCGGATGCACCCTCCCCACGTCGGGCGAAGTGTTCGTGTCCGTGCGCGACTCCGACAAGTCCCACTGCATCGAGATCGCCCGCCAGCTCATGGCGATGGGCTTCGTGGTGCACACGACCAGCGGCACCAACGAGTTCCTGCGCACCGCCGGCGTCGAGACGCGACTCATCCCCAAGATCTCCGAGGGTGCCCGGCCCAACGTGATGGACATGATCACCAACGGCGAGATCAGCCTCATCATCAACACCCCGACCCGCAAGGGCGGCCATACCGACGAAGGCCACATCCGCGCCCTCGCCGTCCGGTTCGGCGTGCCCATGATCACGACGATCGCCGGTGCCCGCGCCACGATCCAGGCCATCGCCGCCCTCCGCTCCGGCGCCTGGAACGTCACCGCGATCCAAGACTACTTCCCCGGCCTCGCCCGCGGACGGACGACGGCAAAGGAGACGGCGGGGGTCGGGTGAGTCGGTTGGGCGTGTGAGCGATCGGGGGACGCGCCGCGGGCGCGTGCCCCCTCCCCCGCGTCCCCCCCGTCCCACGCGCCCGGCCGTTACCATGTGACGCCATGGAAAGCAGCTTTGTCCCGCAGTTGGTTACTTCGGCCATCCTGATCGTGGTCATGGTCCACGTCATCCTGGGCGGGTGCGCCTACGCCATCCTGGCGGAACGGAAGATCAGTGCCTGGATCCAGGACCGGGTCGGACCGAATCGGGTCGGACCCAAGGGGCTCCTCCAACCGATCGCCGATGGCCTGAAGTTCTTCCTCAAGGAGGACTACACGCCGCGGAACGTGGAGAAGCTCCTGTTCACGCTCGCCCCCGCGTTCGCGGTGATCCCGGCGCTGATTGCGTTTGCGGCGATTCCCTGGGGCGGAACACTCGAGCTGTCGTCGCTTCCCTTCGGGCTGGCGGAGTGGCTGGGCGTGGAGGACCAGACGGTTCAGATCGTCGGGGCCAACATCAACGTCGGCGTGATCTACATGCTGGCGGTGGGGGCAATGGGCGTGTACGGCATCGCCCTCGGCGGCTGGGCGAGCAACAACAAGTACACCTTCCTCGGGGGCATGCGGGCCAGCGCCCAGATGATCAGCTACGAGATCCCGATGGGGGTGGCCATCCTCGCCGTGATCCTCCTGTCGGGCACGCTCGATCTCACCACCATCGTCACCACCCAGCGGGAGTCGGGCTGGTTCATCCTCCAGCTTCCGGTGGCCGCCGTCCTCTACTACATCTGCCGGCTGGCCGAATGCAACCGGGCCCCCTTCGACCTGGCGGAGGCCGAGCAGGAGCTCGTCGGCGGGTACCACACCGAGTACTCCTCGATGCGGTTCGCGCTCTTCTTCCTCGGCGAGTATGCCCACATGATCACCGGGGCGGCACTGTTCGCGGTGCTGTTCCTGGGCGGCTGGTCGCTGAACCCGTTGCCGTTCGGACCCGATCTCCCCACCGAGGGCGGTCTGCTCCTGATCCTGCTCCAAGTGGCCGTGGTTCTCGCCAAGGCCGGATTGATCGTGTGCTTCGACATGGTCGTCCGCTGGAGCGTCCCACGCTTCCGGTTCGACCAGCTCATGCGCCTCTCCTGGGAAGGGCTCATCCCGATCTCGCTGGTGGTGCTGCTCGCCACCTCGATCATGGTGTTCATGGGCTGGCACCAGTACACGTGGGTGGCGTCGCTGGCGACCATCGCGATCGTCTACGCCATCTCGCCCATCCTCGGGCGCGAGAGCAATCCCAACCCGCGGATCCCGATGATCGGCAGCCGGTTCAGCCCCATGAGCGACCACGAGAGACCCGTGGCCGCCAGCGAGCAGCTCGCCTTCGCCGAGTCCGTCGGCGACGACCGGTAGAGGGCGAGCCGGGGATCAGGTATCAGGTATCAGGTGATCGTACGGAGGGGCCCGATTCGGAATTCCATGACTCCTGCGGGTCGATTCTCGCGCAGCGAGGTCGGCCCGCCG
>JAGQOG010000122.1 GCA_020427695.1 Phycisphaerales bacterium | reverse complement strand
GCGCAGCACCTTGGCGATCGCCGGCCGGGTCGAGCCGGCGAAGTCGGCGGCCTCGACCGTGTGATGGGTCACGTTGCAGCGCCCGCCGCCGGCCACCAGGATCTTCGCCCCGAGCGTGCGGGCC
Source organism: Phycisphaerales bacterium (assembly GCA_020427695.1). GTDB lineage: Bacteria > Planctomycetota > Phycisphaerae > Phycisphaerales > SM1A02 > JAGQOG01. The sequence continues at coordinate 4,620 of JAGQOG010000122.1, read as the reverse complement.
CCGTCGAGGGCGACGATGCGGCGGGACGCGTTCGCGGCGCTTCCGGCGAATCCGGCGCGGCCGGCGGCGATCGCGGCCATCAGTCCGGCGGCGCCGGCGCCGACGACCGCGATCTCGGCGCGGTCATCCATTGGGCGCGGCGGGCGTGGCGGGGGCGGCCGCGACCGGAGCGGCATTGGTCTCCTCGAGCCTCACCGTGGTCTCGATGTTCCGCGCCTTCTCCGCCTCGTAGCGCAGGGTCAGCGTCGCACCGGCGTCGCCTTCCACGATGAAGCGGAAGTACGACTCGTCCTGACCGGGGATGCCCGACTCGACCCGCAGTCGCTCGGGATGCCGCTCGACCTGGAACATGGTGCGGTCGGTCCAGCGGAAGAGCGTGCCTGCGGCAACCACGGCGATGCCGTCGCCCGACACGGAGAGGGTGTCGGGCTCGCCGATACGCTCCTGGGCGGCGCGGGCGGTGCGGCTCGGGATCATGCCGCTGTTGCCGATCTCGACCGTCACCTGCCAGAGGCGGGGAGCGAGCTGCTTCACGTCCGTGCGCTCGAAGGCGAGCTTCGGCATCTGCTGGGCGTGGAACATGGTGAAGGCGAAGTTGCGATGGCACTCCTCCTCCAGCATGAAGGGCGGGGGCGTGCGCGAAGACCACTTGGTGCCGCCGCCGATCAGGACCTTCCCGAATTCGGGATGGTCGTATTCGGTCCAGTCGGTGAACGTCTGGCCGAAGAGCAGACGGTCCTGGAGCCGCATGCGGGCCTTCTCGTCCTCCGGAGTCTGGCCGTTCTGGAGCCAGCGCTTGTCGGTCCAGAGCTCGTTCGTGAACGAGACGATGCCCAGCCCCTCGGCGAGCCAGTTCACGAAGCCGCCGTGCACGGTGTAGAGATCGGCGTGGATCACCATGAGCCGGTAGAAGGGCAGCAGCTCCTCGCCGGCCTTGCCGATCCTCTCGTACACCGCGATGTCCTGCCGGGGGTACTCGCGCTCCAGGTAGGCGGCGCCGGGCCCGCGCAGGATCATCCCGCCGGCGTTGTGGTAGCTCTGCCCGGCGGCGATGTTGGGATGCGCCAGCACGAAGGCGCCGATGCACTTGGTTTCGGGATAGGAGAACGGATGCACGCCGGCACCGCCCTGCACCCAGTCGGGCTGCCAGTCGGTGGGCCAGTTGCGGTTCATGTCGTAGCCGCCGGGCCCGTCCTCGTTGACCTGGCCGTCGCCGTCGTTGTCGATGCCTTCGCTGCCCGCGAAGGACCAGTCGCCCTTCTGTCCGGGCTCGACCCGCACGAAGAGCCGTGGATCGTCGCGGTCGCGACGGTGGGTGCCGTTCGGATCGGGGCGCCACATGACGCCGATGCTGCCGTCGCCGTCGAGGTCCTCGGGCCCATCCTCGTCCAGGAGACCGTCGTGGTCGTCGTCGGTGGGTTGGACGCCGGAGCGGCTGCTGTTGGGCGTGTGCGGGTTGGCGAACCAGTTCTGGCGTCCGTCGGGGTTGACGGAGGGGATGAAGTAGAACGCGGAGCGGTCGATCAGTTCCGTGAGTTGCGGCACGTTTCCGTAGCTCTTGGCGAGGTACCAGATCGTGTACATCACGGTTTCCGACGCCTGCACCTCGTTGCCGTGCACGTTGCCGTCGATGTACATCGCAGGCTTCGACTCGGCGGGGCCGGTCGCGGGGTTGTTGAGGGTCACGACCCACATGTCGCGCCCCTCGACGCTCCGGCCGATCGACTCCATCGACAGCAGGTTGGGCCAGGCGGCGACCATCTCCTTGAGGAGCGCCGTCATCTGGTCGTAGTCGTAGAACCGGTTCCACGCCGGATGGAGCTCCCCGTTGGCTTCGCTTGCCGCCGGCGTCGGAGCGGCGGCCCCGACTGCGCTCGCAGGAAGAGCGCATGCACCCAGGAGCAGAACGAGAAGGCGTCGGCGGGCTGCGTTCACAGGGATTTCCTCGTCAAGGTGTTCCGCCGCCTGCTGCATGGCTGGCCGCAGCGGGCCAACCGCAAGTTCCGGGCGACGACGGTTCCAGTGTACGCCCGATGGCGTGCCGAGCCGTCAGGCGTCGGAGGTCGTCACGCCCGACCGGCCTTGGCCGGCACCTTCTTCTCGGCGGGCTTCTCCAGGTGGCCGCCGAAGGCGTGACGCATCGCGGACAGCACCTGATCGGCGAAGGCGGACTCGCCCCGCGAGCTGAAGCGGGCGAAGAGCGCGGCGGTCAGCACGGGTGCCGGCACCGACTCGTCGATCGCGGCGTTGATCGTCCAGCGGCCCTCGCCCGAGTCGGAAACCCGCCCACCGTAGTTGGAGAGATCGGGGTTCTCGAGCAGGGCCGCCGCGGTCAGGTCGAGCAGCCAGGAGCTGATCACGCTGCCGCGCCGCCACACCTCGGTGATGCCCGCGAGGTCCAGGTCGTACTGGTAGTGTTCGGGATGCCGGAGCGGGGCGGTCTCGGCGTCGAGCTCGTGTCCCTTGGTGCCGATGTTGGCGTGGCGGAGGATGTTGAGGCCCTCGGCGTAGGCGGCCATCAGCCCGTACTCGATGCCGTTGTGGACCATCTTGACGAAGTGGCCGGCGCCGCAGGGACCGCAGTGGAGGTAGCCCTGCTCGGCGCTGGCGAGACCGCCATCGCGACCCGGGGTGCGCGGAACGTCGCCTACGCCCGGGGCCAGGGCCTTAAAGAACGGGTCGAGCCGGCGCACGGCGCCGCCGTCGCCACCGATCATGAGGCAGTAGCCGCGCTCGAGCCCCCACACGCCGCCGCTCGTTCCCATGTCCACGTAGTGGATGCCCCGGCCACGAAGCTCGTCGGCGCGGCGGATGTCGTCGTGGTAGTGGGAGTTGCCGCCGTCGATCAGGACGTCGTTCGACTCCAAGTGCGGCGCGATGCCTTCGACGGTTCGCTCGACGACGCCCGCCGGCACCATCATGCAGACGGTACGGGGCTTCGCGAGCTTCTTCGCCAGGTCTTCGGGCGAGCTCGCCGCCACCGCGCCCTCCTTGGCCAGCGCCTGGACCGCGTCGGCGTTCAGATCGAAGACCACGCAGCGGTGCCCGGCCCGCATCAGGCGGCGGACCATGTTCGCACCCATCCGACCAAGGCCGATCATCCCGATGTCCATCGCGGCTCCCTTCGTGAGCGGTGCGCCAGCCGGCGCGTCAGGCCGCATGGGTCGGCACCGACGCGGCGCGGGCACTATAACAGGCGCGTCGAACGAACCCCGAGGACGCTTCCATGATCCGCGAACACCAGGTCGAACGCGTGCGCATGGACGGATTCGATGCGATTCGTCTCGACTCGCCGGACGGGGTGGCGGCCACCTTCGTGCCCGGCGCGGGCATGGTGTGCTGCTCGTTGACGCACCGCGGCGAGGAGCTGCTCGGGCAGCGGCGCGGGCTTCGGGTGTACGCGGAGCGCGGTTCGACCATGGGCGTCCCCATCCTGCATCCGTGGGCGAACCGGCTTGGGCGCATGGGTTACGCGATCGACGGTGTGGAGGTGTCCTTTCCCGCGGAAGACCCGCTTCTCCACCGGGACGGCAACGGCCTGCCGATCCATGGGATCGTCGCCGGAGCGCCGGATTGGCAGGTGAACCGGGCGGAGACCACGGTCGGCGCGGCGGTGTTGGAGGCGACGCTCGATCTCGGCGCCAATCCGGCGGCGATGCGTCTGTTTCCGTTCCCGCACCGCCTCGTTGTCGAGGCCGTCCTTGCGCGGAACATGCTCGCTTGGCGCACCACGGTGCGGGCCACGGCGGCGGTGCCGGTCCCGATCGCGTTCGGCTATCACCCGTACCTGCGGCTGCCCGGGGTGCCGCGCGAGGAGTGGAGGGTCACGCTGCCGGTGCGGCGGCGCATGATCCTCGACGAGCGGCGCTTGCCAACGGGGGAAACGGAGGCGGCGGAGCGTCTCGTCGACGCGCCGTTGGGCGAGCGCATGTTCGACGACCTGTTCGTCGAGCTCGATCCCGACGCGGCGTTTGTCGTGGAGGGCGGGACACGGAAGCTGACGGTGCGCTTCGACGCGGGGTACCGCTGCGCGGTCGTGTATGCGCCGCGCGAGGACGACGTTGTCTGCTTCGAACCGATGACGGCGCCGACGAATCCGTTCGACGGCGGTGGGGTGAGGTTCCACGCGCATCCCGGCGCCGACTTCTCGGCCACGTTTTCGGTCGAGATCTCCAATGTCGGTTGATGGGGTCTGTGTGCCACTGATTGCCCCCTCTTTGGGGGGCAGTCAGTGCGCAGCGCGTGTTCGACGCGATGGCGTCGGAACGTTCGACACCGCACTGACAGGCTCCGTGTCACTTCGTTCCACTGCGCCTGTCAGTGGCACCTGTTCTGATCATCCCGTCGGGGCCGTGGCCCGCAAGGGCACGGCGATCGTGCGCTCGCCCAGCACCGGGTGGATCACGGTGATCGTCGCGACCTCGTCGGGCTGGCCAAGGACCGTCCAGGACATCACCGTTCGACCGCCGCCGGGGAGACCCCATGTCCGGTCGATGCGCCGGCCGGAGACGATGCGCTCCAGGGGAACGGACAGGCGGACCACCGCCGGCTCCGCGGTGCGTGAGTCGCGGGCGTAGGCCGTCGGAATCGGGAGGAGCGAGTCGTTGTGCATGCCGAGAT
>JAGQOG010000121.1 GCA_020427695.1 Phycisphaerales bacterium | reverse complement strand
CGAACGTTGTTGCGCGGCTTGGGCGTCGCCGTGGCGCTTCCCTGGCTCGAGTCTGCGCTCCCGGCGCGACTGCTGCGGGGTGCGTCGGCGTGCGCGGGAGTGGTCGCGGGCACGCCTCCCACGCGACTCGCGTTCGTGTTCATCCCCAATGGCGTGGATCCCGGCGCCTGGATGCCGACCTGCGATGGTCGTGATGCTCGGCTCCCGCCGTCGCTGTCGCCGTTGGAGCCGTTCCGCGAGCGGTTCTCCGTGCTCCAGGGTCTGGCCCACCGCAACGCGCAGGCGCTGGGCGACGGGCCCGGCGACCACGCACGCTCCGCGGCGTGCTTCCTGACGGGAGCCCACCCGGTCAAGACCGCCGGCCGCGACATCGCCGCCGGCGTGTCGGTGGATCAGTTCGCGGCGCAGCGCATCGGTCGGCGGACGGCGCTGGCGTCGCTCGAACTGGGATGCGAGCCCGCACTCCAGTCGGGCGACTGCGACTCGGGCTACTCCTGCGCGTACAGCGCGAACATCTCCTGGCGCACGCCGGTTCAGCCCAACCTCAAGGAGATCCGGCCGCGCGAGGTGTTCGAGCGGCTGTTCGGGATGGGACCGGCGGGAGAATCGGCGGCGGCGCGTGCCCAGCGCCTGGCGGCGCGGCAGTCGATACTCGACTTCGTGCGCGACGACGCCCATCGCCTCGAACGGCGCCTTGGCGGCAGCGATCGGCAGCGACTCGACGAGTACCTCGACGGCGTGCGGGCGCTTGAGCGCCGCATCGAGTCGATCGAACGGGCGGCGATGGATCCGGCGGAATCCATCGGCGAGCCGCCCGCGCCCGGGACACCAGCAGACTACCGGGACCATGTGCGGCTCATGAACGAGCTGCTGGTGCTGGCGTTCCGTCTCGACCGCACGCGCATCGCCTCCTTCATGCTCGCCAACGAGGGTTCCAACCGGAGCTTCCCGTTCCTCGAGATTCCGGAAGGGCATCACCACCTCACGCATCACGGCGGCAACGAGGCGATGGTGGAGAAGGTCCGTCGCATCAACCGGTTCCAGTCCGAGATGTTCGCGGACCTGTTGCAGCGCATGGATGCGGTCAAGGAGGGCGAGGGCACGCTCCTGGACCACTCGATGGTGCTCTTCGGAAGCGCGATCGCCGACGGCAACCGGCACAACCACGACGATCTTCCGATCCTGCTCGCCGGCGGGGGCGGCGGCACCCTCGATCCGGGCCGTCGCGTCGCGTTCGACTCGGGGACGCCGCTCTGCAACCTGTTCCTCTCGATGCTCGACCGAATGGGGGTCGAGGCCGATCGCTTCGGCGATTCGACCGGACACCTGAGCCGGCTGTAGGCACCGCTGCGGCCCCGCGGCGGCGCATGTCGCGGACGAGCGCGACGCGTGGAAACGCATCGTCCCTCCGAAGCCACTACAATCTCTCGCTCGCCCCGCCGGGGGTCGAGCACGGGGTCCGATCAACCGCGGAGTCATCCATGCGCACCGTCCGCATCCTGATGGACCGGATCGTCGACTATGCCGGCCTCTTTCCCCCGGCGAAGCTCGACATGGCCGCCACCGTGCGGAATTTCGCGCAGTTCCGAGACGGCGAGGACGCTTGGATGCTCGGAAGACTGGTGGTGCCCGTGGCGCGGTTCGAGGAATTCGAGCGCGAGGCGGACAGCCTGCTCTCGCGCAGCACCGGCGACGACGACTTCTGGACGATCAGTGCGTTGACGGCACCGATGGGCGACCCTGGCTACCGATCGGACCTGCGCGCGATCGAAGCGTTCAACGAGCGTCACGCCAACGGCCAGCATGGCGCGGTGGTTGTGGACACGATCGAGACCAAGGCCGGCGACGCGGCGACGCTCGATCGCGGGCTGGACGCGACCACGGACGGGCTCTTCGCCTTCGTCGAGCTGCCGGTCGAGACCGACTGCCGCGGCCTGATCGCAGCGCTCTCGGGCCGCTTCGCGGCGGCCAAGGTGCGGACCGGCGGGGTCACGCCCGAGGCGGTTCCGAGCGTTGAGCAACTGGCACGATTCGTTTCCGCGTGCGCAGCCGCGGACGTTCCCTTCAAGGCGACGGCCGGACTGCACCATCCGTTGCGGCACCAGGGCACGGCGGCAACCAACGAGCCCGGTTGTCCGGTGCACGGGTTCCTGAACGTGTTCCTGGCGGCAATCGCGGCGTGGAAGGCGAAGGCAAGCGAGGGCGAGGTCGCCGCCCTGCTCGACGAACGCTCGATCGCCTCCTTCCGGTTCGACGACGAGCGAGTGGCGTTCGGTCGCTTCACCCTCGGCGCCGCGGACGTTCGCGAAGGACGCGAGCGATTCGCCCTGTCCTTCGGTTCCTGCTCCTTCGAGGAGCCGTTGGAGGATCTGCGCTCACACCAACTCCTTCAAACTGCGAGCCTGCGATGACGAGCACGACGGACCCGTCACTGACAAGCTGGATCGAGAGCGCCAACGAGAAGGGCGCGGAGTTCCCCATCCAGAGCCTGCCTTGGGGGGCGTTCAGGCGCAAGGGGTCGTCGGAGCGGCCGCGGCTGGGGGTGCCGATCGGCGACCAGGTGCTCGAACTGAAGAAGTGCGTCGAGAACGGCCTCCTCGCCGGCATCGAGGTCGCCGCGGGCGAGGCGCTATGCGAGCCCACGCTCAACGCGCTGATGGCACTCGGGCCGAAGGCCTGGACCACGGTTCGGTCCTCGATCAGCGAACTGCTGCGTTCCGACTGTGCACGCGTGCGCGACAGCAACCGGTGTCGCATGCGGGCGGTGGTCCCGATGGACCAGATCGAGCTCGCGATGCCGGTCGCGATCGGCGACTACACCGATTTCTACGCCTCGGTGCATCACGCCACGAACGTGGGGTCGATGTTCCGGCCCGACAACCCCCTGATGCCGAACTACAAGCACCTGCCCGTCGGCTACCACGGGCGGGCGAGTTCGATCGTGCTGAGCGGCACGCCGATCCGGCGTCCGTCCGGGCAGACGTGCCCGAAGGACGGCGAGCCGCCGGTGTTCGGTCCGAGCAAGGCGCTCGACTACGAGCTGGAGGTGGGGTTCTTCGTCGGTCGAGGCAACACCCTCGGCACGCCCATTCCGATCGCCAGCGCCCGGGAGCACATCTTCGGCCTGACCCTGGTCAACGACTGGTCCGCCCGCGACGTCCAGAAGTGGGAGTACCAGCCGCTCGGCCCGTTCAACGCGAAGAACTTCGGAACGACGATCAGTCCGTGGGTGATGCAGTTGGACGCGCTCGAGCCGTTCCTCGCCCCGGCACCGAAACGTGCGAAGGCCGATCCCGAGCTGTTGCCGTACCTCAAGTGGTCGGACGACTTCCTCATCGATCTCAAGCTCGAGGTGCGCATCCAGTCGGCGTCGATGCGGGACCAGGACATGGCGCCGGTGGTCGTGTCGAAGGGGACCTACCGCGACATGTACTGGACATTCGCCCAGATGCTGGCGCACCACACGTCGACGGGGTGCAACCTTCGCCCGGGCGATCTGTTGGCGAGCGGGACGGTATCCGGTCCCGACGAGGATTCGCGCGGCTGTCTGCTCGAACGCACGTGGCGCGGCGAGTACCCGATCGAACTGCCGGACGGCACCAAGCGGGCGTTCCTTCAGGACGGCGACGAGGTGATCATCGCCGGGTACTGCCAGAAGCGCGGCGCGACGCGGATCAGCCTGGGCGAGTGTCGCGGGCGAGTGGTCTCGAGTTGAGACGGGTGCCACGGCCACCCTGGCCGTGACGGACGTGCAGCGACTCTTCGCACGGCCTGGAAGGCCGTGGCACCCCGGCGTGCGCGAATCGACGGGTGCCACCGCCATCCTGGCCGTGACGGATGTGCAGCGACT
>JAGQOG010000120.1 GCA_020427695.1 Phycisphaerales bacterium | reverse complement strand
GGTGCCGACGTCGGCATCCTCCTCGGCGCCTGGGGCACCAAGGGAGGGACGGCAGACATCGACGGCGACGGCATGGTCGGTGGCGGCGACCTCGGACTGCTGCTCGCAGCCTGGGGAGCGTGCCAGTAGCTCGCGATTGAAGAGGCGCGGCCGGGACGCTCGGACGGCAGGTCGGCGGTAGGATCCGGGTGAACGGACCATCCAGCCGACCGGGTGCCCGTGCGCATGGCGACAACCGCTCCTACTCCTCGACGGCACGCCGTGAGCGCACTGCTCCTGCTGGTGGCCGTCGCGGCCGCTGCCACCACGCTCCGCGCGGACCAGGGCCAGGATGCGACACCCAGCCTGCGCCGGCGCGGCGAGTTGACGTTGCTGGTGGATGCCAGGGCGTTCGACGCGGCGATCGAGCCGCTCGACGGCGACCCCGATCGGCGCACGCAACTGGCGGCGATTCACGGGCGCTACCTCGCGCGGGTCGATGAGGCGATGAAGTCGTTCGAGCACAGCTTGGGCGTGGAGAACGACGCCCAGTGGTGGGTCAGGGCCCGGGATCTTCCCGATGCACCGACGGTGGTGCGGCGAGCGCTCAAGGACCTCTCTGCCGCGGAGCTGGCGGCACTCGAGGCGCTCGCGCTCGAGGTGGGCACGGCGATCATGCCCGATGCGGAGGCGCCGGCCATCGAACGCCTTCGCAGCCGGCTCCTTGTCGAGGCGCGACGATCCTACCTCCGCGTGTTCAGCGGGATGGACCGGGTGGGGGCGTCCGTCAGCGTGCGCGCCCTGCTCGACGCGTTCCTCCTCGACCCGGGTGCCGGTTTCGCACCGGATGCGGAAGCGATCGCGGGGGTCCGATCGGCGCTCGAGGCCGATCTGCTCCAACTGGACCGGCAACTCGCGCTCGCGTTCGTGCGCGAACGCAGCCTCAAGCTGGCCATCTCGCTGGCCTGGGGCGATGAACCGGCCGCACAGGCAGCACGGGAGACGGCCGTGGCGCAGCACCGGACCACCATCACGGAGATCGGGCGCCTCCAACATTCGGCCGCCCTGAAGATCGCCACGGTGCTTTCGGTGGCCATGCCCGCGAGCGATGCCGGTGCGCGGTGGTTCCACCGATGGGGCGTGGAGGCGTTTCCCGAGTTGATCCCGTCGTCGGACGCGATTGACGGCGCGATCGCCTTCGTCGTGGCGGCCAACGCCGTCACGACGGCCGAGGGGCGCCGGGCCATGGACGAGCTCCGGCGTCGGAACCTTCACGAGCGGCGCGCTGTCGAGGAGCGCATTATCCGAGCGTGGCTCGACGAGGCGGACCGACTCCTCGCCGGCACGTTGGCGCTCGCCGATGCCGAGCGCCTGACGGAGGCGCTCCAGGAGGCGAGGGAGCGGACCCAGGCTGGCGTGTCCGCGATCGAGCAACTGATCGAACATCGGGAGGACCGCGATGCGTTTCGACGCATGCTGGACACGTGCTACCCTCGGTAGTCGCGCCGGTTGTCTTGCCGTGGTCCTGCTCGCCGGCCTGGCCGTCGCCCTTGGCGCTGCGCGGAGCGCCGATCGGGACGCCGATCTCGCGCGCGCCGTCGCCTCCCTGCAGCAGGCGATCAACGACCATCCGGTGGTCTCCGACTACCGGTGCGACCACTGGAGTGCCCGAGCGCCGGAACGGATGCGCCTGGACCTCGCCGACGGTGCGGCCCCGGACGTGACCGAGGTGTGCCTCTTCAAGCGGTCGCCAGCGGGCTGGTCGGTGGTCGGCGGCGGCACCGTGACGAGCTTCGACGGGATGCACGTGTGGATGCTGAGCCCGACCGCCGGCACGGCAACCGTGGGGGAGGGCGGCTGGGATCCGCACGATGGTGCGTCGGAGATCCTGCACCAGTCCAGCGGGTTCGACAACGCGTGGGGCGTTGGTTCCCTGACCGATGTGCTCGAACGTGCGGATGTGCGCCGACTCGATGTCAACGGCGACGCCTTGACCGTCCGATTCGTGGTGCCGGTCGGTTCGCTGGATCCCAGGTCGCTCCCGGAGTGCGAGGTCGAGGTGGAGCTTGGCTCGTCGCCACGCCTCGTGCGCAAGACGATCCGGTGGCCGCGTTCCGACGGATCGGGTTGGAGGATGACGGACACGGCGGTCGTCACGCGTTGGCAGCAGCTCGACGGACGATCGCTTCCAGCCGTGGTGGAGCAGTGGCGGGAGGACGGCGAACGCACGGCGCTCGCGCGGTACACGCGGCTGTCGGCGCGCACGCCAGGCCCCGAGGAGGTCGCGGCGTGGTCGTTCGGCCTCCCGCCCGCAACCACCTGGCAGGTGCGCGACGAGCGACGAGGACTCTCGTGGACCACCGGCGGTCGGGCGTTCACCTACCGCGGCCAGCGTTATCGGGCGCCGCAGCCGATCGAGGGACATCCCGGCGAACAACTGGCGAAGCTGGTCGAGGAATCGGAGCACGTCGGACCCGAGTGACGGGGTCCGCGCGGGTTGTTGGATGGGGAGGTCCGGAACCGAACGTAGACTCATGGCCAGGATCCGGCATGGTCGCCAGAGTTTGCCGCAACGAGCGCGGATCTCTGGAATCCGACCACCCAGCCATCGAGCACCCACCGCCTGAACGAGAAGGTCACCCTGCTGCTCGAACGCGCGGCCGCCGGCAGCGACTCCGCGGCCGGCGAGCTCCTGGAGCTGGTCTACGAGGAGCTTCGCCGATTGGCCGGGGGCATGTTCCGTGACCAGCGTCCGGGCGGGACGCTCCAGCCCACGGCGCTGGTCCACGAGGCGTACATCAAGCTCGTTGGTCAGGACATCGCATGGTCCAGCCGGGCCCAGTTCTTCGTCGTTGCCACCCAAGCGATGAGAAGCATCCTCGTGGACCATGCGCGATCGCGCCATCGTGCCAAGCGCGGCGGCGGTTGGCAGCGCGTGACGCTCGAGGCGGTGGATGCGACGCCGGCAATGCAGGATGGCGTCGACATCGAGTCGATCGACCAGGCACTGGCGGCGCTGGCACAACTCGATCCCCGCAAGGCCAGACTGGTCGAGCTGCGCTTCTTCGGCGGGTTGACCTCCGAGGAGGCTGCTGAAGTGCTCGACATCTCGCGCAGCACCGCCGCGGAGGAGTGGCGGGTGGCACGAGCCTGGCTCTATCAGCGTCTGGAGGCCGCGGCATCATGACCCCGCGCGAGCGCTTCCAGCGGATGGAAGCGGTGTTCCGCGCCGCGGGCGAGCGGAAGCCGGATGATCGCGAGGCGTTCGTGGCCGAGGCATGTGCGGACGACATCGCCATGCGGGAAGAGGTCCTCGGCATGTTGCGCGTGGATGCGCACCGTTCGGGCGTGCTCGACCGTCCGGCGCTGGGCCGATCGTTCCGACTCGGCGATCACGCCCCGGATCGTCCGGCGGATGTCGCCGTGCCCGTCCGGATCGGGCGCTACCGGATCGTGGGCGTGCTCGGCGAGGGCGGCATGGGCGTGGTGTACGAAGCGCTGCAGGCGAATCCGAACCGCCGGGTCGCGCTCAAGGTCATGAGCGGGCACGCGCCGTCGCAACGGTCGGTCCGGCGGTTCCGGCAGGAGGCCGAGGTGCTCGGTCGTCTCCAGCACCCCGGGATCGGCCAGATCTTCGAGGCCGGCGTGGACGACTGGGGGAGCGGGCCGCAGCCGTTCCTGGCCATCGCGCCGACGTTGGATCGGGTGGCCACGGGCGACGAGCCGAACCGACCGATCCAGGTCCGAAACATGGACGACGGGCGCATACTGCTGGAGATCGATCGACACTCGGCGGCGGGGCCCGTGACCTTCTCGTCGGATGCCCGCCTGCTGGCGATCGCCGATGCCGACGACGGCGGCGTGTCCGTGCACGCGATCGACGATGGTCGAATCGTGCGGCGGCGGTCCGACCTGGGTGCGTTTGGCGACCTCTGCTTCGACCGGGATGGGACGACGCTCGCCGTCGGCGCATTCGACGGCTCGGTGCACCTGCTCGACCTGCGCGGGGAGGGTGAGGATCGCGTACTCGCCGGGCATGCAGGTCCCATCGGCGCGATGGCGTACAGCCCGGACGGCTCCATCCTCGCCAGCGCCGCGAGCGATCACACGGTGCGGCTCTGGGATGCGACGACGGGCCAGGAACTGGCGGTGATGCAGGGCAACGACGACACGCCAACTGGCATCGCGCTCTCGCCGGACGGCGCCAAGGTGGCGACCGCCTGCAACGACGGCGTGGTCCGCATCTGGACTGCCGCGCCGGGCCATGGCTCGTTCGTACTCCCGACTCCAGGACCGGTGTATGGCCTTGCGTTCGAGCCCTCGGCGAAGCACGGCGCGGATCAGCGGCTCTGGGCGGCGTGCCTCGGCGGCGAGCATCCGCTGCGCTGCTGGGACATGGCGTCAATCTCCGAAATCGCCGCGCTGGGCGGCGGGTACCCGAGTGTCGTGGCGTTCGATGCCAGCGGCGTGCGGCTCGCGGTCGGAAGCAGCCAGAGTGGTCCGACCGTCGTGCTGGACGATCGCGGCCAGGAGATCACATCGTTGCCCGGTCACTGGTGGCGTACGGACTGGGTTGGGTTCGGTGCCGACGGATCGAAACTGCTCTCCGCGGGGAACTCGCGCCGGATCGTCGTGCACGATCTCGCCACCCGCCGGGAGTTGGCGGTCCGGACGGTCCCCGGGCGCACCAACGAGCTCGGTCTGCGGGCGGCGCTCTCCCCCGACCGATCGCTGCTCGCCGTGGGCGACGAAGGCGCGATCGTCAACTCGTTCGCACCGGCAGAGCGTGCAGTGGTGGAGGTGCCAGGGCCGAGTGCGGTGGCCGAAAGGCCGCGCTCCGAGGGGCAATATTCCCGCATGATTCCCTCTTGACGCCGGCTGACGCGGGTGTACTCTGATTCGCATCGGGCGGTCCACACGCGCTGAAGATGGGAGTCGCGTTGACGGGAGGACCAGGGGACGCCGCCCGCACGGGTGAGTTCGAATCGAAATCGGTCGTAAGTCGCCTCGTTCGCCGCCTTGTTCGCGGCCGAGATGTCGTGATGCCAAGGGTGAGAGCCAATCGGCCCCGCCAGCGCACGACTTGATGGCTGCGCTCAGGGCTTCCTGGGTGAAGCAGCGGAGACGGGGTGAACACGGAGGGGTTCCCGGCGGTTGGTGCGCAATCGCCGGATGCGGCAGAACGTGAGTCGGGAGCCTCAGGTTCGCAGTTGTTCGATAGCGGTTCTTTCGAAGATGGAAATCGTGGCGCTCGCCAGCGCGATAGCGCGTTCCGGGCCATCTCCCTCTCGGAGAGGGGGAGGTCCGCGATGTCGCGCCGGACTCGGGCGTTCACGGACAACCACAAAGAGGGAGTGTTCAGATGTCGACACGAAATGGATGGGAGTCGTGGAGCCCACGACGGACGACGTGTCCGTCGCTGTTCGCGTTTACCGGCGGGGCATGCCCCGCGCACCGTGGAGGTCCGGTCCTCGCCGCCGGGTTCGTTCTCGTTGCCGCGGCGGCCTTCGGGGCCGTGGCCTCGGCGGCCCCGGACCAGACTCCGGAAGAGAAGATGGGCATGCTCATCAAGTCGCGAATCGAGGCCCTGTCTGGC
>JAGQOG010000119.1 GCA_020427695.1 Phycisphaerales bacterium | reverse complement strand
TGCCCCGCACGCTCGCCGCCTTCACGTACCTCAACATGCCCAAGGGGAATCCCGATCTGACGGTTGAGCAGGCGATCGACGTGGCGGCATACGTCGCTTCCCAGCCTCGTCCACGCTTCGCGGCGTCGAGTCCGGATGCAGCCGGTCCTTCGGCCGCCGCGTCCGATCCCAAGAACAACCCCTTGGCGGCGCCCCTGCCGTAGCGGCTTCGCCCCGTCGTCCAGCACCCGACCGATCGCGTCCATGGACCTCCCCGCCTACCAGGTTCCGTTCGTGGGCAACGGGATCGTGATTGCGATCACCGCGACGGTCCACGTCCTGATCAGTCACGGCCTCGCGATCGGCCTGGTGGCGATGATCGTGCTCGCCGAGTTCGTGGCCGAGCGACGCCGATCCGCCGAGTGGCGGGCGTTCGCCCGCGACCTCACCAAGTTCGCCGTCGTGGTGATCACCGGTGTCGGCGCCGTGACCGGTGTCGGCATCTGGTTCGTCACCAGCGCCATCTCGCCCCGCGCCATCGGATCGCTGCTTCGGATCTTCTTCTGGCCCTGGACGATCGAATGGATCGTCTTCATCGCCGAGCTCGTCATCCTGCTCGTCTACTACTTCACCTGGGATGCCATGGGCTGCGCTGCGGAGGCACCGCGACGGCGGCGGCATCGCCTGCTCGGCATCGGGTACCTCGCCCTGACCGTGCTCGGCGCGGCGCTCATCACCGGCATTCTCGGCTTCATGCTGACGCCGGCGAGCTGGCCGCAGGATCGCCAGTTCTGGTCGGCGTTCCTGAATCAGAGCTACGTGCCGCAACTGGTCCTGCGACTGCTGGTTTCGGTGCACCTCGGCGCCCTTGTCGCGGCGTGTGCGGCGCTGCTCTATCGTCGCAGCCGGGAACTCGGCCGCCAGGCGATGCCGATCTTTGGCGGGATCGCCCTGGTGTCGCTGATCCTGCTCGCACCAACCGTCGCGTGGTACTTCTCGCGGGTTCCGTCCGGTGCGCGAGCGGAGTCGGTCAGCTCGGTTCTCACCTCGCGCCTCGCCCAGGCTCCCGGCTCCTTCTGGATCGCCAACGCCACGGCCACCGGGGCGATCCTGCTGTGCTGTGCGGCGCTCCTCCTGCGGCGCCACCGCACGGCGATGGCGCTGTCGCCGGTGGCACTCCTCATGGCGATCGCACTGACGGCCGAGTTCGAGCGGATCCGCGAGTTCATCCGCGGCCCGTGCCTCGTGCCCGGGTACATGTACGCCAACCAGGCACTGCTCGCCGAGCTCCCGCTGCGACGCCAGCGCGGCCTGCTCGAGGGGGACGCGTGGCGGCGGGTCCGGGAGACGATCCCGGCGGAGCTGCTCGGCACCCGCGCGGAATCGGATCGCGCGGCGGCGTTTCTGTTCGGACAGAACTGCGCCGCGTGCCACACGATCGGCGGTGTGAACGACATCACGACCCGGCTGGCGGGGCGCTCGCAGGACGGGATCCTGGTCATCCTGGGCCACGCGCACGAGATGGTGCCCTTCATGCCCCCGTTCGTCGGCACGGAGGAGGAGCGAAGGCTCGTGGCCGGCTTCCTCCACCGCCTGACGGCCGGCGAAGTCGAGATGGCGTCGCTTTCCCGCTTCGTGCCGGAGGCCGCGCCGTGAGCGGCCCGTCGGACATCCTCCTGCCGCGGCCGATCCCGACGGACGTCATCCAGCTTCTTCGCTTCGCCGCGTTCACCCTGCACATGCTGTTCGTGCTCGTCACGCTGGGCACCGGCATCCTCTCGATCGCCTACTTCTTCCAGATTTGGTGGATGGGGAAGCGAAACGAGCTCCGCTGGGATCGCGAGATCCTGCGCACGTTCGTCGGCCACAAGAGCCTTGCGGTCGTTCTCGGCGTCGGTCCGCTGCTGCTGATCCAGGTGGGCCACCCGGTGGCGTTCTTCTCCGCCGTGAACCTCTTTGCGCCGGCTTGGCTGTTGATCCTCGGACTGCTGATCACGGCCTTTCTGTGCATGGACTATGTCGGCCAGCGGCTCAAGGTGCGCCACGGGATGCATCTCCTTCTGGGCATGACTGGACTCGTCGCGCTCCTCGCCGTTCCGGGCATCTTCGTCGCCGTCCTGATCGGCGTGGAGAATCCCGACCGGTGGTCGGAGATCGCTGGGGCCGGTCACCGACTGCCCTTGGATCTCGGGTTCCACTGGATGGCGCGATACCTGCACGTGCTCGGCGCGTCCGTCGTGGTCGCCGGCATCTTCCAGTACTTCTGGTCGCAGCCGTGGGAGACGCACAAGCGGCGCTCGCTGCTCGCCTGGATCATCGGCGGCACCCTCGTGCAGATCGCGCTCGGCGTGATGCTCTTCGCATCGATGCCGCGTCGCGGCGATGCGCCCTTCAACATCGCCGTGTTCACAGGCACCCTCGGCGCCTGTTGGCTCGTTGCGGTGCTGATCCACGCGCTCCGCCGCGACCGGCCGCTGCGGCTCGCCGGCACGGTGGCACCGGTCGCCGTGCTTCTCTTCGCCATGCTGCTGGCGCGGCAACTCAACCAGGATCGCACGCTCGTGCCGTTTGCCCGGGCCGCCGACCGGCGGGCGGAGCTCCTGCGAAGCGAACTGGATCCGTTCCGCCAGGAGGCACTGGCGACCTTCGCCGCTGGGGCGGATCGCGTGCTCGACGGACCAACGCTCTACGCGACGAGTTGTGCGTTCTGCCACGGGAGCTCCGCGGACGGCACCGCACCGGACGCGCAACGGCTGGCGGTTCCGCCCGAGAACTTGGCAGCCATGCGCACCACCCGTTCCCATCTCCGCGATGCACTCCTCCAAGGCGTGCCGGGCACCGCCATGCCCCGGTTCGGGTACTACACGCGCGCGCAGCTCGACCTCATCATCGACGACCTCGATCGCCGATTCGACGTTCTCGGGCCGACGCCACCGATGCCGCACGAGGTCACGCCGGCCGACGCGGCCGAGGCTCGCCGCGTGTTCGGCACCGTGTGCGCAGTGTGCCATGCGCCGGACGGATCACCCACCGCCTTCGCATCCGCGTTCGCGCCGCCCCCGCCCGATCTTCGGCTTCAGTCGCTCGCGCCCGATCGTGCCTTCGAGGTCATCACGCACGGCTATCCCGGCACCGAGATGCCGGCGTTCCGCCGTCTCCCAGAAGGCGTGCGCTGGGGGCTGGTTCGGATCGTCCTCGATCTCCGCGCGCCGGTCGACGAGCGACCTTGATCCGGATCGCCGGGCTCGCCTGGCCCCGGGCGGCGTCACGATTGCCGCCGCGCGTCCGCCGCGATCATCTCCCACGTGATCCCGAATCGAGCGAGGTACTTCCGCAGCCGGTCCGCGTCGTTGACGCTTGCCTTCCTGGTGCGGGACACGGCGAAGAGCGTCCGACCGGCCTCGGAGATCGAACGACTGGATCGGCACACCGACAACACGTCCTCGAGCTGCACCCGATCGAAGCGATCGAGTTCCCCCGCCCGCGCCGCACCGAGCAGCTCGGCGCACCCGTCGCGACCATGGCCCGCCGTTCCGTCGCGGTGTCGCCACGCCTCCGCGAGGCGCCCGGTCTCCACCGTCACCGTCTCCTCGGAGATCCGCCCCGAAGGCGAGAGCGTGGCCATGCGCGTCACCGAAGCGGAGAGATCCCGGAAGTTGCCGCGCCACAGTGCATCGGGACCGGTGGCGAAGCGAAGGTACCGGTTCCGGGCCTCGGTCGTGAACCGGACCATGCGACCCGTGCGGCGGGCGAACTGTGCCAGCTCATACTCCAGGTTCGGTTCGATGTCCTCGCGCCGGTCCCTGAGGGCGGGCAGACCGAACGTCCAGAGGTTGATGCGGGCGAGCAGATCCTCGCGGAAGTGCCCTTCGTTCACCCGGACGATCAGATCGCGATTGCTGCCGGCGATGAGCTGGAATGCGCTGGTCGACTCCACATCGGATCCCAGCGGCAGGAAGCGCCGTTCCTCCAAGGCGCGCAGCAGCATCGCCTGCTCGTCCACCCCCAGCTCGCCGATCTCGTCGAGGAACAGGATGCCGCCATGGGCGGACTTCAGAAGCCCGGCGCGATCCGTCGTGGCCCCGGTGAACGCGCCCTTCTTGTGGCCGAAGAGCGTGGACATGGCCGCATCGCCGCGAAGGGTGGCGCAGTTCACCTCGACGAACGCGCCTTCGACCTGCCGCCGATGCTTCTTGAGCTCGTAGATCCGTCGTGCCAACTGGCTCTTGCCCGCGCCCGTCGGACCCGAAAGCAGAATCGGATCGACCGAGTTGGCCGCGACGTGCTCAAGCTCTTCGATCAGGCGATTGAAGGCGGCGTTGCGGGTGGGAATGCCGGACTTCAGGCCGGCGATGTTGTCGGTGAACTCGCGGTGAAACCGCGCCGCAATGGTGTCGTAGCGCGAGAGGTCGAGATCGATGATCCGGTACTCGCCGGCGGGATCGTTGGTCTTGAACTTGGGGCTGGTCTGGATGAGCGTGGCGGGGAAGCGCCGCGATTCGGTCAGGAGGAACAGGCAGATCTGCGCCACATGGGTGCCCGTCGTGATGTGGACGAGGTACTCCTCGCCCTCCTGGTCGAACGGGTAGCTGGCGGCGAAGTCATGCAGCGCGGTGTAGACCTCCTCGAAGTCCCATGGATCGCGCTGGTCCACGAGGTGCAGGCGAACCTCGGTTCCCGGCGAGACCAGGGCAATGTCCTCGGCGACCTGCTTGGCCAAGGTCGTGCCCTGGCGCGGGTAGAGCAGTTCCACCCGATCGACCACGAGATCCTCGTGCTGGGTCAGCGAGACGGTCGGCCGCCAGCGTTCCCAACGCTTCGGACCACGACCTGCGTCGAGCGTGGTGCCGAGGAGCCCGAAGATGACGCGCTTGGGAGCCATGCGATTGCGATCTTTTCCGATAGTGTCTTAGCCGAGAGTATAGAGACATCTCGCCCCGTGCGGCATGAAATCGGCCCTCTTGCCATCGGAAACGGCGATCCAACGCTTGGCACGATCCGTGCTTTGGCAGCTCCGTCGCCTGTGGCAAGGGCCACGGGATGCCAGACGGGGCAAGACCCGTCCCCGACCGAATCGAGGTGTCCGATGGCCAACAAGTCGCTCTTTTCGTCCACCGTCGGAAGGCTGCTCCCCAACGCCAACACCCGGAACGAAGCGGGCGGAGTCGCCTACCGGTTCACGCCCAAGCAGGCCTTGGCGCAGTACGCCGCCACCGGCTGCTTGAACGGCACCTTCTACGCCGCGGCCAGTGAACAGCTCGCGAACCTGGTCGGCCTGGCATCGCAGGTCGAGCCCGAGTTCGTGGCGCGGGTCGCGCTCCACTGTCGCACCAAGGGCCACATGAAGGACACGCCCGCGCTTCTGGTCGCGCTCCTCAGCGTGCGTTCACCGGGTCTCATGGCGGAGGTCTTCGACCGCGTCATCGACTCGCCGAAGATGCTCCGCAACTTCGTGCAGATCATGCGTTCGGGCGCCGTTGGGCGCAAGAGTCTCGGAACCCTCCCCAAGCGCCTGGTGCTGCAGTGGCTCGAGTCGCGCACGGACGAACAGATCTTCCGTGCTTCGGTGGGGCAGAGCCCGTTGCTCGCGGACGTCCTGCGGATGGTGCACCCGAAGCCCACCACGGCGTCGCGGGCCGCTCTCTACGGGTACCTCGTTGGGAAGCCCTTTGATTGGAACGCGTTGCCGGAGCTCGTGAGATCGTTCGAAGTGTTCAAGACCAATCCTGCGGCGTTCAGCGCCGACGAGCTGCCGGATGTCCCCATGGACATGCTGACCAGCCTCGCACTCGAAGGGCGTCACTGGAAGGCCCTGGCCCGGAAGGCATCGTGGCAGACCATGCGCATGAACCTGAACACCTTCACGCGTCACGGCGTCTTCGAAGACCGCGAGGCGGTCGCGCACGCGGCGGGCCTTCTGCGGAACGGGCGCGAGATCGCCAAGGCACGGGTGTTCCCGTACCAGCTCCTGGCCGCGTTCACCAACGCCGGGGAGAACGTTCCCGGCACCCTGCGGAGCGCCTTGCAGGACGCGATGGAGACGTCGATCGCGAACGTTCCCGCGGTGGACGGCAAGGTCTGGATCTTCCCCGACGTGTCGGGGTCGATGCAGTCGCCCGTCACGGGGTACCGAACGGGCTCGACGACGAAGGTGCGGTGTGTCGATGTGGCGGCCCTGGTCGCCGCCGCGATTCTCCGCAGGAACCCGGAGGCCGGCGTGCTTCCCTTCTCCGATCATGTCGTGGTGGCGCAGCCGCCGCTCAACCCGAGGGACAGTGTGATGACCAACGCCCAACGATTGGCTTCCCTTCCGTCGGGCGGAACGAACTGCTCCGCTCCGCTTGTCCATCTCAACGATCGCAAGCTGGCGGGCGACCTCCTGATCTACGTCTCGGACAACGAATCGTGGATCGACAGCAGGGGGACACAGGGCTGTCGGCGAGTGACCGGTACCCTGGAGCAGTGGCAGGTGTTCAAGCGGCGCAATCCGCACGCGAAGCTCGTTTGCCTGGACGTGC
>JAGQOG010000118.1 GCA_020427695.1 Phycisphaerales bacterium | reverse complement strand
TTCGACAATGCCGATCGTGCCGTCGATCTCGCGTTCGCCCTCTCCGCCCTGCATCCGGTCGCGGACCATCGCAAGGAATTCGGGCGAGAGGCGGTCCACCGGGTAGCGAGCGTGCTCGAAGACGTACTGCGGGATGTCCTCGCGGGTGTAGCCGCCGGATGCGATGGTGGCCGCGTGTTCGGGGCCCAGGCAGAGGACCGGCTCGCCTCCGGCGAGGATGTTGTTGCTCCCCGCCTGGCCGAGGGCGCCGGCGATGGTGAGGAGGATGCCCTCTGAGGTGTTACTGCCGTGCTCCTGGATGTTGTGCGGGCCCTCGCAGGCCCAGGCGGTGACGCACGAATCACCGGCGGCGAAGCCGCGCGTCGTGTGGAATGGCGGCCAGGGGCTGGCGTCTTCGCGTTCCGTGGCGCAAAAGGCGAGCTTGGCGGGCGTCGCCTGCGTGGCGCGGTCGCCCACTCCGGGCGATGCCCCCGCGATATTGAGCATCACCAGGCGAAGGGCGCGGCCGATCGAGACGTTCGCCTGGAAGCCCGGGCCGAAACAGCCCGCGCCGCCGTGGATCCCCGCCTCGCGTGCCTTCGGACCGCTGGCGAGGATGAAGATGCCGCAGGGATGGGTCGTCGCGTCGATGCCATCGTGGTTGAAACGCGGGTCGGCGACGGCTTCGACGGCCGCGAGGACGACCGGGAACTGGCGCGGCTCGCAGCCGGCCATGACGGCGTTGGCAGCGACCGCTTCGACGGTGGCCATACCCTGTCGTGGCGAGAGCACTCCCACGAGTTCGAGCGGGTCACGGCCCGACACCGAGACCATTGCGGCGACGCGCTCCGGCGTGGGCGGGATCAGCGGCAGGCCGTCGGACCAGCCGCGGCGGATGCATTCGCGCGAGAACTCCACCGGGTCGGCCGGGAGATCGATCGTCTCGGCCGGGCGGGTGCGGGCGCTCACCGGCCCCCCAGGAGGGCGGCTTCGAGCGCGTCGACGGCGGCAAGGGCCTTCGCGCGGACCGCATCGGGCCGGATGCCGCCGAGGGGATGCTCAACGAGCAGGTAGGTCAGGCCGGGCATGCCACGCTGTTCCGCTTCCAGCTTCAACAGGTCTTCGAACACGGTCGTGCCGATGGTCACGGTGGGGATGCCGGCTTTTTCGAATTCGATGGCGGCGTGGACACTCCACGTCGTGCAGGATCCTCAGTCACTGCTCCCAACGACGATGAAGTCGGAGTTGCGAACGAGGAGATCGAACGTGCTCGGGCTGGGCGGACCGGCCACCGGCTTGCTGCCAATCGTGAGCGCCCCGAGCGGCACGCGTTCGCGGAGGCCATCGATCATCGACTCCATGAGGAGACGGGCGTTTGCCTTGCGGTTTTCGAGGATGCCGGGGCGCAAATCCTGCAGGGAAGCAGGGCGGAGCGCGGGCGACGCCTCGGTGACGAACGGCTGCCCGACGGGGCTCACGATGCGGATGGTGTCTGCCATGGATTCACTCCAGCTTTGCGTAGATGGCTTCCTTGAGCTCTTCGAGGTCCGGGAAACGGCCGGCCGCCGACTTGCTGAACACCGGTTCGCCGCCGACCGACCATTCGAAGACGCCCATGTCGCCGGGGACCAGGTCGAAGCGGGCGACGTCGAACTGGATCTCGGTGAGGATTTCGCCGGCCATCCAGAGTGCGCGGGGCAGGTAATTGCAGCTCGCGCAATATTCGACAGAGATTTCGAGCTTCGCCATCTGGTGCACTCTAGCGGCTCAGCGGACGCGTCGATAGACGTGGTTGCTGCCCGATTCGGCCAGCGAGAAGGCGACGACCTGTTTGACGAAGTCCGTCTTCGCTTCGGCATATGCCTCGACGTCGTTCGGGAAGCGGGCAGCGAGGTCGCGCTTGAGGGTTTCGTAGCTGTCGCGCCAGTGCGGATGCGCGCGCAGGTAGTCGCGGAACGCGAGGTGGGCGATGGCGTCGTCGTGCGTGGCTTCGAACATGTGGACGTTCGCGACCCGCTCGCCGCTCACCGCGTCGTCCTTCAGGAAGAAGTGGCGGCCGGGAATGCCGTACTCGCCGAGATATCGATAGCCCATTGGCTCCAGGAGCCGGGCGCATTCCGGGCCATCTTCAGAGCTCCGCAGCACGGGCATCAGGTCGATCACCGGCTTCGCATCGAGGCCGGGAACCGACGTGCTGCCGATGTGCTCGACGCCGGTGAGGAGATCGCCACAGGCCCCCGCGATTTCGTCGCGGAGGCCTGCAAACACGCCTACCCAGCCGGGAGTGTATGGGACGAGAACGACGGGCCGGGACGAACCTGGCACCGGTGGAATTACACGCGGCCGACCATGCCGCGAAGACGTCTGATTCGCTCTTCCATCGGCGGGTGGGTGCTGAACAGGTTCGCCATGCCGCCATTGGCGAACGGATGGACGATGTAGAGAGCGGAGACGGCCTCCTGCCCCGGGGTCGGGTTCATCGGGCGGTATTCGACGCCGCGATGGAGCTTTTCGAGGGCGCTGGCAAGGGCCTCGGGGTCCCCGGTGACCTCGGCGCCGGTCTTGTCGGCTGCGTATTCACGCGTCCGGCTGATGCCCAGCTGGATGAGCGTGGCGGCAATCGGCGCGACGAGGATGAGGAGCAGGGAGACGAACACGTTCTGGTTATCGCGGCGTCCGCCGAAGATCTGGCTCCACATCGCGACCTGGGCGATGAGCTGGATGGCGCCGGCGATGGTCGCGACGATGGAACTCGTGAGGATATCGCGGTTCTTCACGTGGCCCATTTCGTGGCCGAGGACGCCGCGAAGCTCACGATCGTTGAGGATGCGGCGGATACCGGTGGTCACCGCGACGACCGCGTGCTTCGGGTTGCGGCCCGTGGCAAACGCGTTCGGAGAATCGGTCTCAATGACATAGACCTTGGGCATCGGCATGCGCGAGAGGTCGGCGACTTCGCGGACCATGCGATAGAGATGCGGGTCGTCGTTCTCCTGGATTTCGCGGGCGCCGGCCATTCGCAGGGCGAGGCGGTCGCTGAACCAGTAGGCGAAGAAGTTCATCGCGCCAGCGATAACGAGGAAGAGCACGGC